>CAVHZP010000207.1:0-4092 GCA_963640485.1 bacterium
AGTCGGACTACGGTTACACGGTAAACGGTTCACGGCTACGATGAGGAAGCAGCCAAACGCGTCCCGACTACTGACCACCGACTACCGACTACAAAATCTCCAATCCTATCAATTATAAATCCCTTTTATCCAACTATTAATATCATAAATTTCATTAATTCCCATTTCCGTGATATATTGGCTTCAGCTTACATGAGCGCCCGGAAACTGGCCAATCCTGGGTGACCCTGATTTATTTCCCGAGGATAATGCTATGAAACCTGTAAAAATCACGGAAACCGTTCTGCGCGACGGTCATCAATCTATCGCAGCCACCCGCATGCGCATCGTAGATATGCTGCCGGTGCTGGAAAAAATGGACAACGCCGGCTTTCACGCCATCGAAGCCTGGGGCGGCGCTACTTTCGATGTGTGCCTTCGTTTCCTTCATGAAGACCCCTGGCAACGCCTGCGGCTGCTCAAAAAGAATCTGCCCCACACGCCGATCCAGATGCTCCTGCGTGGGCAGAATGTGCTGGGCTACACCCACATGGCCGACGACGTGGTCACGGAATTTGTAAAACGGTCGGTGGATAATGGCGTTTCCATCATCCGTATCTTCGACGCACTGAACGACACGCGCAATCTGGAAACCGCCATGCGCGCCACGAAAGAAGCCGGCGCTCACGCCCAGGGCTGCATCGTTTACACCATCAGCCCCTACCACAAAGACGAAGATTTTGTGAAACTGGGCAAAGAATTGGTACAGATGGGCGCGGACTCCATCTGCATCAAAGACATGGCGGGGCTCCTTCGCCCTTACAGCGCCTACAATCTCATCACCGCGCTGAAAAAGGAAATCCAAATCCCCATCGAGCTTCACACCCACTTCACCTCCGGCATGGGCGACATGACTTACCTCAAGGCCATCGAAGCCGGCGTGGACATCGTGGACACCGCCCTTTCGCCCTTCGCCTGCTCCACCAGCCAGCCCTGCACCGAGTCTCTGGTGGCGACGCTGGAAGGCACCGGCTATGACACCGGCATCGACCTCGCCCGCCTCCACGAACTGGCGGATTATTTCAAGCGGGTCAAGAGCGACCTGGTGGAAGATTTCCACGTGAACACCAATATCCCCATCGACCCCAAGGTCCTCACCTTCCAGATTCCCGGCGGCATGCTGTCGAACCTCTTGAACCAGATGAAGGAAATGGGCGTGGCAGACAAGTATGACGAACTCTTGAAAGAAATGCCGCGGGTGCGAAAAGAGCTGGGCTACCCGCCTCTCGTCACACCCACCAGCCAGATTGTAGGCACCATGGCGGTGCTGAATGTGGCGCTGGGCCGCTACAAGATGATTCCCCGCGAAGTCCGTGACCTGGTGGCCGGCAAATACGGCCGCACCCCGGCGCCCATCGATCCCGAAGTGCAGCGCCTGGCCATCGGAAATAAGGAACCCATCACCTGCCGCCCCGCCGACCTCATTCCCCCGCAGCTGGAAAAATTCCGCGCCCGCCTCGCCGAAGACGGCTACCCGGACGCCAGCATGGAAGACCTCCTGAGCTACATCTCCTTCCCGGAAGTGGCGAAAGCCTTCTTTGGGCATAACCGGTAAGCGGAAACAGACAAAATGGAATTCAGAAGCAAAACGGCTTTCTGCGATTTGTGCAGAAAGCCGTTTTGCTTTTTAGTAATCAGTGATCAGTAATTAGTGGTCAGGACGCATTTTCCGCTACAGTCAAATGCGCCCTGACCACTGACTACTGATTACTGATTACTAACCCCCGAACGTTATTTTTTCTCCATCGTCTCACCCGATTGATGTGCCTCTCAAAATGTCCCTGATTGATAAATTCCGCCAGCACCAGTTGATCGAAGACCGGCACGGTGCAGGAGTAGAAGCCCACCTTTTCCTCATAGGGGCCCATCCATTTCTCCGGCAGCACCAGGTAGCCGGCGCGGATGGAGGGAGCGATGGTCTTGGAAAAACTATTCATATAAATCACCGAGCCCTGAGGCTCCAGGGAGAAGAGTGTGTCCTCCGGTTTCGAGAGCAGCGTGAACTCTGAATCGAAGTCGTCTTCAATGATGACGCCGTCCCGTTCCTTCGCCCAGCGGATGTACTCCGCCCGCTTCGATGCCGTGGCGGTGATGCCGGAGGGATAGCTGTTGAATGGCGTCACATGGAGCACTGACGCGCGGCTCCTTTGCAGCTCTGCGGTCTCGATGCCCTCGGCCCCCATGGAGAGCAGCTCCACCGCCACCTGGTTCGCATCGTAGACCATTTTTATTTTTTCATAAGACGGATTTTCCAGGGCATAAATTTTTTCCCGCCCCAGCACTTGGATGTGGAGACCATACAAATACTCCGCGCCGGAACCGATGATGATTTGCTCCGCTGCCACGTCCATGTGCCGGCTCCGCGCCAGGTAGGCAGCGATGGCGTCCCGCAGTTCGCGACAACCGTGATTCGGTGAGGGATTCAAAATTTTTTCTCCGTAAAAAGAAAGGACGCTGCGCATGGTCTTCGCAAAAGCGGAAAAAGGAAATAGCTCGCGCCCTCCCGCCTCGCGGATTTCCACCTTCGCCGTCTCCATGACCCGCGAAACTTTCCGCGGCGCTGCCACAGGGAAGGCCTCGCCTTTGCGGAAAATCACAAAGTACCCGCTTCGCTCCCGTCCCTCCACGTAGCCCTCTTCCAAAAGTAAATCGTAAGCGTGGGCCACGGTGATGAGGCTCACGCCATAGCTGTCCGCCAGCCGCCGCTTCGAAGGCAGCCGCTCGCCGTAGCCGTACACGCCGCGGGTAATCTGCTCCCGGAGCGCGATGTATAGTTTCATGTAGGCTGTCATGGGTCCTCCTTTGACGCTGTCATTTTAGGGATAAGGGATAGGGGATAAGGGATAAGGACGCATTTGATTGCTTAGTCAAATAAAGCCCTCTTTCATGAAGAGAGTGGATGAGCAGGTTCAAGGTTCAAGGTATGGCGCGGCGCACAAGATAAGAAGCACCGCGAGTTTGGAAATAAGCTCGCGCGTACTAATTTCAAAAACTCGCGCCGCTTTCCAATTTGATGCCGCCACCTCCCCTTGCCCCCTGAACCTCGAACCCTGAACCTTTTCCAGGGAAAGCAGGAAGCGTCGCTATGTATGCACAGCAGAAAGCACGCCTTATCCCCTATCCCTTATCCCCTATCCCTTATCCCCATCTGGTCCTATTTTTAAAACCATTTTTGGTGATTTTCATATATCCAGTTTCGTATTATAATCCATGACATACTGATACACAAGGAGAATGATCATGACAAGCGAAGAAACTTTGACGCCCCGCACACTTTTGGCGCCGGCGAAGCATAATACCCGGTGGCTCACCATCTGCGGCCTTCTGATGGCCATCAATGTGAGCCTTTCCTCTTTCGGCCTGCCTGTACCCGGCGGTCATTTGTACTTGAACGATATCATCATCGTCACAGCGGCGCTGATGCTGGACCCCATGGGCGCCTTCCTGGTCGGCGGCGTCGGGGCGTTCCTGGGAGATTTCTTTTTCTACCCGCTCCCCATGTTTGTATCCCTCGTCACCCATGGACTGCAGGCCATGGTGATTTCCTATATCGCCCACCATTGTTTCCAGGAGAAACCGAAACTCGCCACAGTGATTGCCGTCCTCATCGGCGCTGTCATCATGGTCACCGGCTACTCCCTGGGTCGTGCCTTCGTGTACAGCACACCGGCCTATGCGTGGATCAAGCTCCCCTATGAAATACTGCAGGCCCTCTTCGGCGTCATCTGCGGTCCTTTCCTGGTGTGGAAATGGAAACTCCACGAGATGGTGAAGAAACTCATCGACGGAAATTATTGATGAAAGAGGATCGGTGGAACCCCTTACCCCATAACCCCTCTACCGGCCCCTTTTTCATATAAAAGAAGACGGAAACGTGGCTTTTCGCGCCCCGTTTCTCGATCTTCTTTTAAATTGACCCTTTTTAGGGAAAGCAGGTACCACGCTATCGGTTTGTAGTCAGTGGTCGGTAGTCGGTAGTCGGTAGTCGGTTCGCGTTTCCCTGCTTCCTCACTACCGTGATCCGTATTACCGCATAACCGTTTACCGGCCTTC
>CAVHZP010000208.1:0-4062 GCA_963640485.1 bacterium
CGTAATAAATTCTTGATTCATTCTTTTCATTAAATTTTAAAAATCCGGTATAAATCAAGCGAAAAATTTGATATAATAACAGAATGTAAAATTGGACATACTGTAGCTTAGCGGAAGGCAATTACGCTTCGGGAATGGGAAGCAAGCCCTCTTCTTTGAAGAGGGTGATGCTTTCGGAAGCCAACCTCCACCGCCGAAGGCGGTCCCCCTCCTTCCTGAGGAAGGAGGTTACACTGCGGAAAGCAAGCCTTATCCCTTTTCCCTGGCTACTGATTACTGATCACTAATTACCAAATTGTATATTTCAATCAAAGAGGATTATAAAGATGCCGGAAAAAGTATTACGAATGATATTCATCCTGCTCTTTACCGTCTTGGGAATCGTTCTTTCTCGGCAGGGGGAGACGGTCTTGACCGCTCTGCTCCCTAGCTCTGTATTAACCGAAACCATTTTGGGAATCACCTTTATGGCTTTGGGGGCGATGCTTTTGGGCGGTATTTTGGGCGCCATCGTGGGCTGTGCGATTTCACCGTACCTGATTTCCCGTTTGTTTTCCCTGACGTCCCGCATGGAGAAGTCTTTGACTGCCATGTCGACCCAGGACCTGGTGGCAGGGACGCTGGGGCTGTTCCTGGGGCTCATCATTGCGAACCTGGTGGGCATTGCCTTTGGCAGCGTGCCCTACATCGGCCCTTATGTGTCGGTGGTACTGAGCATTATCCTGGGCTACCTGGGGATGCACCTGGCGGTGAGCAAGAAGGCGGAGCTGGAAGGCTGGCTGAAACTTCGGAATGAAGAAAAAGGCGAGAAAAAGAAATCCAAAGAGAAGCAGCGCATCGGCAAGCTGCTGGATACGAATATCATCATCGACGGCCGCGTGTCCGATATTTTCCAGACCGGATTTCTGGAAGGCCCCATCGTGGTGCCGGTGTTTGTGCTGGAAGAATTACAGAAAATCGCCGACAGCTCTGACGTACTGAAAAGAAATCGGGGACGCCGCGGATTGGATATCCTGAATCATATGCGCAAGAAGAATAAAGAGGATATCAAAATCATCACCGACGATTTCGAGGAAATCAATGAAGTGGACTCCAAGCTGGTGAAGCTGGCGCGCACGAAGGGTTACAAGATCGTCACCAACGATTACAATTTGAACAAGGTGGCAGAGCTGCAGGGCATCGCGGTTTTGAATGTGAATGATCTCGCCATTGCGGTGAAGCCGGCAGTGATTCCGGGCGAGCAGATTTTCGTACAGCTGGTGAAGAACGGCAAGGAAGAAGGCCAGGGCGTGGCGTACTTGGATGATGGCACTATGATCGTCGTCGAAGACGGCAGCCGCTGCATTGGCCACGAGGTGTCTGTCATCATCACATCGGTGCTGCAGACCTCGGCAGGCAAGATGATATTTGCCAAGCTAGATGAATAAGGACTGAATATTTCCATGAATAGTTTGATATTGGTGGCTGCCGGCATGGGCAGCCGGATGGGGGCGCCTGTCAATAAATTGCTCCTGGAGCATGACGGGCGTTCCTTGATTTCTTATACGCTCTCCCATGTCCTGGAAAGCCGGCAGATGGATGAACTCATTCTGGTGGTGAAGGACGAGGAAAGGGCTTTTTTTGAGGAAATCTTAGCGCCCCTTTCGCCGAAGGTTCCGGTGAAGCTGGCCCCCGGCGGGCGGACCCGGCTGGAGTCGGTGAAGCATGGCCTCCATTTCCTCCATGAAAATTCTGAAAAAGTGCTGGTGCACGATGGGGCGCGTCCCTTTGTAGACGGGAAGACCATCGACACCGCTTTTGCGGAAATCACCGAAGAGACGCCGGCGGTGGTGGTGGCGCTCCCTTGCGTGGATACCATCAAAGAGGTGGAAGGAAATCATATTTCCCGCACCCTGGACCGGAGCCGCCTCTATCGGGCGCAGACGCCGCAGGGCGCTTTTTCGCCGCTTTTGAAGCAGGCGATGGCGCAGCTTTCTTCGGAAGAAGGCATCACCGACGACGCGTCGATTTTAGAGCGCGCCGGGATTCCGGTGAAGGTGCTTTTAGGAAAAGAGGATTTCTTCAAAGTCACTACGCCGGGAGATTGGAGCCGATTTGTACAAATGACTGAAAAAAAGGAATTGCCTTTCCGTATCGGACAGGGGTATGATATACATCGGTACGATGAAAGCCGGCCGATGATCTTAGGCGGCGTGCGCATCGCGGAAACCGGCGGCCTTCTGGGCCACTCGGACGCTGATGTGCTCTTGCACGCCATCATGGACGCCCTTTTGGGGGCGGCGGGGCTGCGGGATATTGGATACTATTTCCCGGATACCGATGAACGCTTCGCCGGCGCCGACAGCAAGAAATTGCTGGCTCACGTGAAAGAGCTCCTGGAAGAGGAAGGCTATGGCATAGGAAATATAGACAGCACCGTGATCGCTGAAAAGCCGAAGCTGGCGCCCTATATTTCCGCTATGAAAGAGTCTATCGCTTCTGTGCTGGAGATTTCCCCTGCGCAAGTGGGTGTGAAGGCCACAACCAATGAAAAACTCGGTGCCGTGGGCCGCAAGGAAGGCGTGGCGGCTATGGCATCGGTTCTAATATGTAAGAAATAAAAAAGGAGATTGTTTAGATGGAAAAGAAAATCAAAGTTCGTTTTGCTCCGAGCCCCACAGGCCCATTTCATATCGGCGGTGCTCGTTCGGCGCTGTTCAATTGGCTGGAAGCCCGCCATACCGGCGGCGTGTTCCTGGTCCGCGTGGAAGATACCGACCTGAAGCGTTCCACTAAAGAATCAGAAGAAAATATCAAAGAATCCCTGCAGTGGCTGGGGATGAACTGGGATGAAGGCGTGGACGTAGGCGGCCCCAATGGCCCGTACCGTCAGACCGAACGTCTCGACATTTACAAAGCCGCTGTGCAGCGTCTCTTAGACGAAGGCAAAGCGTACTACTGCTACTGCAGCGCCGAAGAGCTGGAAGAAAGCCGCAAGGCACAGCTGGCTGATGGCAAGACTCCGGTCTATGATGACCACTGCCGCAAACTTTCTGACGAAGAAATCGCGAAGTTTGAAGCGGAAGGCAGAAAACCGGTGGTTCGTCTCAAAGTCAGAAAAGATGGCGTATTCGCTTTCGATGACATGGTTCGCGGCCACGTAGAATTCCAGGCATCCGGTGTCGGCGATTTCATCATCATGAAATCTGACGGCATTCCGGTATACAACTTCGCTGTGGTCATCGATGACGCTCAGATGGAAATCACCCACGTCATCCGCGCCGAAGAACATCTTTCCAACACCCCGCGCCAGCTGGCTATTTACGAAGCTCTGGGTTATGAACCGCCGAAGTTCGCTCATATTTCCCTGATTCTCGGCGAAGACCACAAGAAGATGAGCAAACGCCATGGCGCCACCTCTGTCACCGAATACAAGAACATGGGCTACCTGCCGCAGGCAGTGGTAAACTACCTGGCGCTCCTGGGCTGGACCCCGAAGGGCGAGCAGGAAATCTTCACGGAAGAAGAGCTGATCAAGCAGTTCTCCATGAAGAGAGTGTCCTCCAACGACGCTGTTTTCGATATCAATAAGCTGAACTGGATCAACTTCCAGTACATGAAGAAACTGGACGCTGATGCGCTGCTGGACGTGGTGCTGCCATTCCTGGTGAAGGCGGGCTACGTGGAAGAAAATCCGTCCGATGAAAAGAAAGAATGGCTGAAGAAAGTGGTATGGTTCATGAAGGACCACATCTACTACGCAGGCCAGGCAGCCGGCGAGCTGAAATTCTTCTTCGAAGAAGTACCACAGCTTACCGATGAAGCAGTCCTCGCTATCATGAAAGCCGAAACCAGCGGCCAGCTCCTCAAAGCCTTCATCGCTGACCTGGAAGCTCTTCCCACCTTTGACCAGGATACCATCAAGAAAACCTTCAACGCTTGCATGAAGGCCAATGGCATCAAAGGCAAGGCAGCCTATGAACCCACCCGCATCGCCCTCACCGGCGCCACCCAGGGCCCGGGCATGTTTGAAATGATGGAACTTTTCGGAAGAGAAAAGACCCTCGCCCGTTTGAACGACAG
>CAVHZP010000209.1:0-4057 GCA_963640485.1 bacterium
GGCCTGGAACGTCTCTCCGCCGTTATGCAGCAGAAGAAGAACAACTTCGAGACCGACCTCTTCTTCCCGATCATCGAAGAAGCGGCTACCCTTTCCGGCGTGAAATACGGCCAGGCTGCTAACAGCGACGTGGCGCTGAAAGTCATTTCCGACCACGCCCGTGCTATCACAAACATGATTGCCGACGGCATCCTTCCGTCCAACGAAGGCCGCGGCTATGTACTCCGCCGCATCCTGCGCCGCGCTGTCCGCTACGGCAAACTCCTGGGCATCCAGGATGCTTTCATGGGACGCATGATCGACGTGGTTATCAACATGATGAAACCGGCCTACCCGGAACTGGTAGACAAACAGGAATTCATCAAGAGAGTGGCTGGCGTCGAAGAAGATCGTTTCCATGCAACTCTGAATGCCGGCACCGATCTCCTCTCTGAAATGCTGGAAGACACCAGAAAGAAAAATGGTACCATCCTGTCCGGTGACCAGGTATTCAAACTTTATGACACCTATGGCTTCCCATGGGAACTGACCGATGAAATCGCCAAAGAACAGGGCATGACCATCGACGAAAAGGGCTTCGAAGCTGCTATGGCAGAACAGAAAGAAAGAGCCAGAGCCGCTCGTGCCAAGGTTTCCGCAAAAGTAGCGACACCGGATACCACCAAACTGAAAGGCATGAAACTCACCACCGAAGACACCGACGGCGTGACGAAGCTCCTGCTTCTCGGTAAAGACGGCCAGGAAATCACCACCGCCACCGATGGCACGGAAGTCACCGTGGTACTGGAAAACAATCCGTTCCACGCAGAAGGCGGCGGCCAGATCGGCGATACCGGCACCATCGTGGGTGAAGAAGGCATCATCATCGTAGAAGACACGAAGAAACTCGCTGACGGCATCGTTTACGTCATCGGCACCGTTTCCGAAGGCCTCATCCGTGAAGGCGAGACCGTCACCGCTACTGTAGACCGCGAAAGAAGAGAAGATCTGGCTAGAAACCACACCGGCACCCATATGCTCCAGGCGGCTCTCCGCCAGGTACTGGGCGACCAGGTCAACCAGGCCGGCTCCCTCGTGCTTCCTGACCGTCTGCGCTTCGATTTCACCTGGCCGGAACCGCTTTCCGCAAAACAGCTGGCAGAAGTGGAACAGATCGTCAATGATGAAATCATCAAAGCCACCGATGTGAATATCACCGAAATGCCTATCGAAGAAGCAAAGAAATCCGGCGCTATGGCTCTCTTCGGTGAGAAATATGGCGACGTGGTTCGCGTAGTCACCATTCCGGGATTCAGCAAAGAACTCTGCGGTGGCAGCCATGTAAAGAACACCGGCGAAATCGGCTCCTTCCGTCTCCTCTCCGAAGGCGGCATCGGTTCCGGCATTCGTCGTATCGAAGCTGTCACCGGCAAAGCATCCTATGACCTGATGAAGAAAGACAGAGCGCTACTCAATGAAGCCGCTCAGCTTCTCAAAGGCAAACCGGAACAGCTGGCCGAAAAGATTGAAAAGACCCTGGCCGCTATGAAAGATCTCCAGAAAGAACTGGATCAGCTGAAACAGCAGCAGGCAAAAGACGAACTGGGCAACCTGATGAAAGATCTCCAGGAAAAGAAAGGCATTCCGTTCTTCGGCGCCATCGTTCATGCAGGAAATATGGACGAACTCCGTAAAGCAGCAGACGTGGCAAAGACAAAGCTCGCCGGCGGCGCCTTCATCCTGGGCACCGTGTCCGGTGACAAAGTGAACCTGGTAGGCATGGCATCTCCGGAAGCCGTGAAAGCAGGCGTCCATATGGGCAAAGTCGTATCGGCAGCAGCGAAAGCTTGCGGCGGCGGCGGCGGCGGAAAGCCGGCAGTCGCACAGGCCGGTGGCAAAGATGTAACTAAACTGGCAGACGCTATCGCAGCCGGCGTGGCAGCGATTTCCGGCATGCTGGACTAAGGGAAACAAGATAGAAACATTCATACCAAAAATGAGGAGGGATACTATGTCAGTCTCTGACGAAACAATGTTATTTAATACCAATGCAGACGAAGGGGAAAACAGAGAGGCCGCTCTCACCCTGAAAGAGGTCTATGGCGCTTTGAAGGAAGCCGGCCACAACCCGACCGTGCAGCTGGTGGGGTACCTGGTTTCCGGTGAACCGACATATATCACCAGCCGCCACGATGCGCGCCGTCTGATTTCCGGTATCGAAAGAGATGAACTGGTGGAAGAACTGGTCCGTTTCTACGTGAAGCACAAGGGGCTCTGATATGCGCATCATGAGTCTTGACGTGGGCTCCCAGACCATCGGCGTCGCCGTGAGCGACCTCTTCGGCTGGACCGCCCAGGGCGTGGAAACCATCCGCCACACCACCAGAGAAAAAGATTTCGAACGGCTTCGCGAGCTCACCGATGAGTACAAGGTAGAAGAATTCGTCCTCGGCATGCCACTCAATATGAATGGCACCAAAGGCATGCGCGCCGAGCGCACCGAGGAATTTGCGGCAGAACTGGCGGCGGCGTTCCCGGATATCCCTTACCATTTCTGGGATGAAAGGCTCACCACTGTGATGGCGCAGAAGCAGCTCATCGCCGCCGACGTGAGCCGGAAAAAACGCAAGAAAGTCATCGACAAGATGGCGGCAGTGGTCATTCTGGAAGGCTACCTGCAGCATCTGGCATTTAAAAACAGAGGATAAACCCATGGAAGAAAAAGAAGAAGTTAGCGTCATTCTGACCGACGATGAAGGCAATGAAATCGAATGCGCCCAGGTGGAAGTGATTCCCTTCCAGGGCAAGCAGTTCGCTGTGCTCGTAGTCATTCCGTCCAGTGAAACCGAAGAAGATCCGGAAATCATTCTGGCCCGCATGGACAAAGATGAAAATGGCGAAGTGGTCTACGTACCGCCTACAGACGATGAATACGACGCCGTAGCAGATATTTACGACGCGATGTAAGGTAAGAAAAAAGGAGAAATCTCAGTAATGGGATTTCTCCTTTTCTTTTTTTATTTGCTATAATGTGGAGTAGGTAGTAATCAGTAATCCGGGCACGCGCGCCTCTTTAAAACACTTCCTTTGGAAGAGGAAGGGGCGAAGGGGCTTGCCAGAAAGGAGTGGATTGCTTTGGAAAATTCTAAAATCAGTGAAAATCAACTGGAGTTTGCTATCTTTTGCATCGAAAGCCTGGCAGCTCATTATCATGTGGACGGGAAAAGAATGTACGATGCCTTGGCGGGGAAAAGCAATATTTTACAGGGATACATTATTCCTGAATACGAGGTGCTTCATAGCCAGGGAAAATCTTATATCGTAGATGAGCTGGCGGAAGTCATTCAGGAGCGAGGCGTAGCAATATGATCATCTATCACGGTTCTTATGTGGAAGTGGCGGTGCCGGATCTTGCGCATTCCAGAAAAGCCCTGGATTTTGGTTCGGGATTCTATACGACGCCTATTTACGAGCAGGCAAGGAAATGGTGTATTCGGTTCAAGAGTCGCGGGAAATCAGGGATTGTTTCTGCTTATGAATTGGATGAATCCATGATGGAAGGACTCCAGATATTATCTTTCGAGACATATTCCGAGGAATGGTTGGGGTTTATTGTGCAATGCCGCAGAGAGCAAGATACATCTTCCTACGATGTTGTCATCGGTGGTATCGCTAACGATAAGGTGTTTAATACATTGGAACTTTATTTTGATGGGTTGATCGACAAGACGGAAACCATCAAGCGGCTTCGGTATGAAAAGCCCAATTTGCAGGTTTGTTTTCGCACAGAAAGAGCGCTTTCGTGCCTTCGATTTATAAGGAGTGAAGTGGTATGTTAGCCCATCCGATTTTGTTACAGAAGAAATATGCGCGGGTGGTGGCGCTTTTTGCGAAGACCCAGGGAATCACGACGGCGGAGGCACTGGATTTCTTTTATCATTCGTATACCTATGAGTGCATGAGTCAGGGCATTTCGGATATGCACTGCCGGAGTGATTTGTGTCTGGTCGAGGAGCTGCAGGATGAGTATGCTGCGGTGCATCCGTGATAAGGCGAGTATTTAAAAACACGGTTCAAG
>CAVHZP010000210.1:0-4054 GCA_963640485.1 bacterium
CAGGCTCCGGTTTCAAGGTGTGGTGCGGCGCACAATTTGAGAGGTACTAGGGAAAGCCGGGACCTGAACCATTGGTGGTTTAGTAGTCAGTAGTCGGTGGTCGGTAGTCAGGGCGCAATTCGCGCTATCTCACATATCAGGATAAGCACTTTGTGCGAATAGCGCGAATTGCGTCCTGATCACTGACCACTAATTACTAATTCCTTCCCTCTATTTCTCGATCCCCAGGAACGTGTACTCCTTCTCCTCTACGGTCTTCTGCACCAGGGCGTCGGGGATTTCTTTGGAGAGTGTGAGGACAGCAGTGCCTTTTTCGTGGGAGACTTCTGCTTTTTCCACGCCGTCCAGGGCTTCCATGGCTTTCTTTACTGCCGCTTCACAATGGGCGCACATCATGCCTTCGATTTTTACTACTTCTGTCATTTGGGTTTCCTCCTTTGGGAAAATAATACCTTTGTATTCATACTCTGCGGCGGCCAGTGCATCTTGCATGGCCGATTCCGCCGGTTTTGCTGTATAAACAATTTCCACTTCGCCTTTGGTGTGGTCCGCCTTCGCGCTTTCGATGAAGGGGAGCGCTTCCAGGGCTTTTTTCACGTGGCCTTCGCAGTTGGTGCACATCATGCCCTGCACCAGGACCCGCGCCGTGCCACTGGTTTCTTCGGGCGCCGGGATTTCCTTTTCCATTTCCTTTGGCGCCGGCAAGGCTCTTTTCTTCAAAGGCTTGTCCTTCGAAGCGTCGTAGAGAGGAAATAGATTCAACCGGAGCGCGTTCAGGCATACCGTGAGGCTGGAAAGGGACATGGCCGCCGCCGCCCACATGGGATTCATGGTGATGGCGGAGTAGAGGCCGCCGGCCACGGGAATCAGCAGCACATTATAGGCAAAGGCCCAGAATAGATTTTCATGGATATTCCGGAGCGTCCCTCGCGAGAGGCGGATGGCTGCTGCGGCGTCGGTGAGTTTGGAATTCATGAGCACCACGTCAGCGGAGTCGATGGCCACATCGGTGCCACAGCCAATCGCCATGCCCACATCAGCAGCCGCAAGGGCGGGGGCATCATTGATGCCGTCACCGATCATGAGGACTTTCCCCCGCTCTTTCAGGGCGGTGATGACCGCCTCTTTCCCGTCGGGCAGGACGCCGGCGATGATGGTGTCCACGCCGGCTTTCTCGCCGATGGCTTTCGCGGTGCGCGCATTATCGCCGGTGACCATCACCACTTCGAGGCCCATGGCTTTCATCTGGGCGATGGCTTCCCGCGAATCTTCGCGAATCACATCAGCCGCTGCGATGAGGCCCAGGAGTTTTCCATTTCTTTCAAAAAAGATGGGCGTCTTCCCTTCGGCGGCAAGCATTTCCGCCTTCTTCTCCCAGGCGGCGAGGCTCACGAAAGAGGAAATATAATTTCCGGAGCCCCCGTGAATGCGATTTCCTTCGATGATCCCCTTGAGACCGTGGCCGCTTTCGATTTGGAAATCGGCGACCGGAAGGAGCGGGAGATTTCTTTCCTCTGCCGCCTGCACGATAGCGCGCGCCAGGGGATGCTCCGATTTCTTCTCTAAACCATAGGCCAGGCGAAGGAGCTCATCCTCTGTCACGCCATCAGCGGGCAGGACGTCCGTCACCTGCGGCGCCCCTTCGGTGATGGTGCCGGTCTTGTCGAGAGCGGCGATCTGCAGGCGCCCGGTCATTTCCATGGCTTCACTGGTTTTAAAAAGAATGCCGTGCTTCGCGGAAACGCCGCTCCCCACCATGATGGCCACCGGCGTCGCGAGGCCCAGGGCGCAGGGACAGGAAATCACGAGGACGCAAATAGCGTACTCCAGCGCCAACGCCACGTCCCGTCCCAGAGCGAGGTGGACAGCGAAAACCACCGCCGAAAGCGCTACCACCGCTGGCACAAAGACCGCCGATACTTTATCCGCCAGCCGCGCGATGGGCGCCTTCGTGGCTGCCGCCTCGCTGACCAGGCGAATGATTTGCGCAAACGACGTGTCCTCGCCCACCTTCTCCGCCCGGGCTTTCAGGTGGCCATTGGTATTGATGGTGGCCTGGGAAATCGCGCTCCCCGGCCCCTTCTCCACCGGCACCGATTCACCGGTCAGCGCCGACTCGTCGATGGCGGCCTCCCCTTCCAGGACAATGCCGTCCACGGGGATCGCCTCGCCGGGCTTTACCAGGAAAATGTCTCCCACCACCACTTCCGCGGCAGGGATGGTGATTTCCTCCCCTCGAAGCACCGTCGCCTCTTTCGGAGAAAGCTTCAAGAGGCTTTTTAATGCGTCGGTGGTGCGGCCTTTGGAAATCGATTCCAAGAGCTTCCCCACGGTGATAAGCGCGGGAATCATGGCCGCCGACTCGAAGTAGAGCTGGTCATGGTAAAGCCCCATGATGTCCATGCTGCTGGCGCCCCGGGTGATTTGCCAGGTCATTTCATACAGCACGTAGAGGGACCAGCCGAAGGAAACGCCGGAGCCCAGCGCCACCAGCACGTCCATATTCGGCGCGCCTTGGCGCAGCGAGCGGAAACCGGACAGAAAGAAATCCCGATTCACCATCATCACCGCCAGGGTGAGAAGAAGCTCCGTCAGCGCCAGGCCCAGGTGGTTGTGCACAAGGAAGGACGGCACCGGCCAGTCCAGCATATTGTGCCCCATGGTGATGTACATGAGGAAAACGAGAAAAATCGCGGACCAGAGGAGCCGCTGCTTCAACCTTGGCGTCTCGCGGTCCACCAGCGCCTCTTCCTCCCGGGAAATCAGATCCTTCGCCTGCGCGCTGCCGTCCATGAGCCGGGTCCCATAGCCCGCCTGCTCCACCGCCCGCACCACCGCCGCCGGATCCGCCTCCCCTTCCACCGTCATGGAATTCGTCAGAAGCGACACACTCACCCGCTCCGCGCCCGCCACCTTCGAAGCCGCCCGCTCCACGTGCCCCTGGCAGGCCGCGCAAGTCATGCCCGTCACGATGTATTGTCTTTTCATAGGTCACCTCTCTTAGTAATCGATTGTTTGTGCTTCCGCCAGTGCATACATGTCGATGCAGCTTCTAGCTGCTGGCTTCTGGCTGCTAGCCGGCCGGAGAAACATCTCGCTGGTGTACGAAGTGCGTCCCGCGTTTTAAAGAAAGCGAGATATGGAGCGGTATACCGCTGGTGCTGACCAACCCCCGCCCTTCGGGCCCTCCCCCTTCCAGAGGAAGGGGGTATTTATAAGGTGGGTCCTTCCTTCGGAAGGACCTTTCATCTTAAACCTCCTTCCTTTGGAAGGAGGGGAACCGCTTGCGGTGGAGGTTGGATGACACTAGCGTTAGCAGCACCAACTGCGCGGACTATGTGAACATAGCGCTCATCAACGAGTTGGTGCAGTAGCCGGCTAGAAGCTAGCAGCCAGCAGCCAGGAGCAACATCGATATGTTCGCCCCAGCCCCAGCAGCACTAGCGTCCCCTATTTCATCAACTTCGCCAGCATCTCACAAAGCTCGTCCACTTTGTCCTCTTTGCCTTCGCGGATATCTTCCGCCACGCAGCCGCGGATGTGAGCGGCCAGGAGGAGCTTGTTGAAACTGTTCAGCGCATTGGACACCGCCGACACCTGCATCACGATGTCCGGGCAGTACGCATCGCTCTCCACCATTTTCTGAATCCCCCGGATCTGGCCCTCCATGGTTTTCAGCCGGGTCATTAAATTCTTCCGTTCTCTCTCCGTCCGCTCCGTATGGCGGCAGCATTCGCAATGGGTTTCCATGGTATGTGTCCTTTCATAACTATTTCGTCTAAGTGAGGAGGGAGGAGTGAGGAGTGAGGAGTGAATGTGCGGCGCACAAATTAAGAAGCGCCGCCAGTTTGAAAAATCAGTGCGCGTACCTATGTCTTCGCTTCCACTCCCCGTTTACTGTATAACCGTATTTAAAATTCCGCGCCGCTCTATCATTTGATGCGGCGCACCACCACTCCTCACTCCTAACTAAAATCCAATTACTTTATCTGCCAATACACTACACCCCCCAGGGGTCCCCCGTCAAGTTGAGAAATTCAATTTCTGCAATCAA
>CAVHZP010000211.1:0-1866 GCA_963640485.1 bacterium
TGTCGTTCATGTGTACCCCCGTACTATTGCTCATCACCATGAGGCGATGATGAGTAATCATCTTTTCATGATGAAAATAAAGCCGCTGTGCGTTGAAAAAATCATCGCTATAAGACGATTATCATATGCGGTTTCAACTGCTACCATAAGTATAGCATGCAGCGCCGCGGGAGCAATAGCAAGCGCCGGCGGTAAAAGGGACATATCCACGAAAGCCAAAGGATCCGGGCGATTTTTAGCGAAAATGAAAGGAAAAAGAAATGAAGAAAAGATTATTGAATACGCAAGAATTTTTGGACTATGTAGGACTGGGACGGACGAAGGGGACCGAGTGGGCGAAAGAGATTGGAGCTATGAAGCACATTGGACGCCGTACATTCTTTGACGTGGTGATCATTGATAAGGCGCTGGATGAAATGGCGGGCGATGGGGCGCCGAAGGGCGCGGCCGCTTCCGGCGGTTTTAAGAGATAGAGGGAGCGGGCCCATGATGATTTCACAATTATTGAAAGAGCGGGGCGCGATCGGCGCCAGCAAGGCTATCAAGATGAAGGATATTATGGCGGCGCTCCATATGAAGCGGCGGGCGGTGATTTATCATGTGGCCAGGGAGCGGCGCAGCGGCGCGCTGATCTGTGCCACCACCACCGGAGGCGGCGGGTATTATATGCCGGCTAATGATGAAGAAATCGTGAGGCAGTGGAAGGCGCTGGAAAGAGGTATCCCGCGCCGGGCTATGGCGTTGCGGCCGTTCCGGGCGTGTGTAAAGGCGATGAAGAAGGCGGCGGAGAAAGAGCGCCTGGAGGCAAGCCATGAGGGCGCGTAGTTTCCGGCGGGGCTATTTCCCGTGGCCGGTGCGGCGGTGGTTTCTGTGGAAGGCGGAGGAAATCAAGGACGGGCGATTATCAAAGGCGGAGGGCTAGGGTATGGGAAGAAAACGCGGCTATGAGCGCAAGCCATACGAAAGCGCAAAGCCAGGGAGCGGCGGCCATGATCCTTATGTGGGTTTGTATTTCAGTATGACTCATTCGCCCGCCTGGCTGGACCTAACGGGAAATCAAAGGGACCTGTACCGGGTTTGCAAGGAGCAGTATAAGCAAAAGCGGCCGGCGAAACGGTATCCGGATCATAAACCTTTTGATAGGGATGAAGTTTTCTCTTTGAGCTGGGACCGGGTGAAGGAAGCAGTGCCGCAAGGGGAAACTACATTTTACAAGGATCTCAAGGCTTTGGTGGACCATGGATTTATACGGGTGCTTTCGCAAGGCGGCTATAAGAGAGAAACGGTTTATGAGCTATCAGACCAATGGAAATTTTGGGAGAAGGATCCGTGAGATTTTTTTCAAGCGTTAAATTTTAACGGTAAAAATTCCGTTTACCGTTAAAGTTTAACGGCTAGGGATATTTTACCGTTAAAAATTAACGGTAAAACGGCGTTTTTCGGGGATTTTTTGGAAAAATACCGTTAATTTTTGTTGCTAGTTATATAACTAGTTACCATACCAGCTTTTGAAACGGTACCGGAAGGGGACCAGCGGGAGGGACGCCAGGGGCGGCCATAGGGCTAGCGCTGCTACCTTCCGCCGGTTGTTCGACTGGCAATCAAAAAGGCCCGCCGGAAATGGGCGGGGGAGTATAGCCGTTCCGCGGATCCGTGAAGGGGCGCTATATTTCCTTATTTCCTTTCGGAGGGAATGAAGGAAGCGCCGCCGGAAGTATTAGACGTGCTGCGAGAGGCAGCAGAAAGGACATAGGACTATGAGCACGAAGGCAAGAGCAGCAGCAAAGAAAGCATGGATCAAGAAACATAAGCTTTTGAGAAAGAAAATGGAGGAAGCTAAGAATCGGAAATTGGATAGAGTGATTG
>CAVHZP010000211.1:1876-4051 GCA_963640485.1 bacterium
TTGCAGGACTTCCCGCGTTTTGCACCAATATTGGAGAACATGGGGAAGTGCTGGAAGGGGAAAGAGCATTTTTCACCAATGGCAAAGGGGAAATCATTCGTGAGGAATATTACCCGCCGGAAGATAGCAGCGATGGGGAACAGGGAGAGGACGCCGCCAGGGTTACGGGTGAAGCGGGATAATTTATGGACCGTTCCGGCGGATGATAAAGGGCTAGCCGGGTGAGCGCTGGAGCCAGCAGGCGAAGGCGGCGGCTACATGACCATGGCCGGCAAGAAAAAAGAGAGGCCGGGAAATTTCCCTTTGACCTCTCTTTTCCTTTTTGGGGGCAATAGAAAAGCCGGGACTGGGCTAGAGTTCCGGCTAGCGGGTCCACGATGTGTACGGGGATACCACCGTGGGCAATTCCATTATAGCAATAATCCTTGCGCTTGTCACGGATCCGGAAAGAAATAGAAGACCGCCGGAAAGGCGGGGGAAGTGAAGGGGCGCGGAAGGTGTGGGAGAAGAGCGGGAGACGCGGGAGGCGCTGGAGGCGATAGCAGGCTATGGGGGCGACTTCCTGGAGCTGGAAGGGAGAACCAGCAGGGCGGAAATGCGGGGAGCATTCCGGCGGATGATTTGTTGGCGATGAGCTGGCGGGACTTCCCCTGGCTGATAAGCGGGAGGCGTTGCGGATATGCGGTGAAGTCATGGGGCGGAATGACGGCCGCCTGGCGATGAATAAACGGTGTGAGATACGCGGAAAGAAGGCATATAGAAGGGCGGGAGGATTTAAACGGAAAAATTTTATAGCAAGGCAATTATCACCAGGTGATAATTTTGGAAAAAATTTCACCGCTTTTTCCCCTGGAAAAGGATAGTCGCGGGCTAGTTTGTGACATGAAAACAGTGTTTAATTATGGGCTTTTTTAGGACCTGTTGCCATATACTACGGCTGGCGCGGCCGATAAAATGGGGACAGTTGTATTACATGTGGAACCATGAAGGAAGGTGAACGAATGAAGGAAAGCGCGGATAGAGGAAGTGAGGCGCTGCGAGAGGCCCGCCGTGCAGGAATGCCCATGGCGGATGAGCTGACATTGGATGAGCTGGCGGCTATGCAGTCGGAGCTTATGAACCAGGAGAGGAGCTGGGGCGCCATTTATGAAATGATCCTATGGGCCTATTGCACGGGATACCGGCGAGGCGCCGCCAGGGGCTTGAAGGAGAGCGCCGCCGGAAAGGCGGGAGGATGAGCCGGGGAGCGTTTCATTTTCCGGCGGAAATTAAAAAATGCATTTAAAAGGCCTATGAAGTGCTTGCAAGGCGTTTCGTGGTAAATCTATCGCAAGGAAAGGCGCTGAAACGAATAGGCCAAAGATAGACCGCGGGATTTTGATTTTATTGTGCGTGAGAAGGTGAATTTTCATGGAAGCAGAAGGAAAGACGAGTAAAGCAGCAGAACAGGATAGCCGGGTAATCACTTTGCGGCTTGACCGGGAACGGCTGGAGCGGTTGCGGAGATATTGTACGGCGAGAGGCTGGAGTCGGAATAGGGCCGTTAGGGAATTTATAGATTTGCTGGCAGATTGAGCCGGATAGAAAGAAAGGACTGGGCGATATGAAACGAATACCGGGCATGAGGTTGAATGAGCGGACAGGCAGATGGGAATATAGATTTTCTTATGAGGGCCGCCGCTATTCTGTCAGCGGTGATACGCAAATAGAATGTATGGAGAGACGGAAGGACAAGGAAAAGCAGGTAGACCGGGAAGGCTATTTGAGGAATGATAAGATTATACTGAATCAGTATTTCAAAGAATGGATAGCCCAAAAGGAAAGACAGGTGAAGGGTTCAACGGTATTTCAGTACACGATGGTTTTTAAAAATCATATTTCCCCTAGTTTAGGCCGTTATCAAGTGAAGAGAATAGAGCGGCGCCAGGTGGTGGAGATGATCAACAAAACGGCGGATAAGAAAGGCGTAGGGGCGGGGAATTATGCCCGGCGTTTGATTATATCTATTCTAAAAGACGCGGTGCGGGATGAAGTGATCTCTCGAAGTGTGGCGCAAGGTATCCCGATAATGAAGGATGAGCGGCCGCCAGTAAGGGAGACGGTGCACCGGGAATTGAATGAACAGGAATTAAAAGATTTCTTTTTCCTTGTGAAAAATTCCATATACTATAACGC
>CAVHZP010000212.1:0-4025 GCA_963640485.1 bacterium
GCGTCATGGAAGATTGGCTCAAGGAGAAACAGCTTAGCAAGTAGTCGGTGGGCAGGGCGCGATTCTCGCCAGTGGACACAGAGAGATGTCACCGCTGTCGACTTAGTAGTCAGTGATCAGTAATCAGTAGTCAGGACTCCAGCCTCAAATGCGTCCTGATTACTAATTACTAATTACTAATTACTACCCCACTATATTTCAAAAGAAAAACAGTTTACCCCAAAGGAGAGATGCACTATGAAAAAAATGTTGCAGAAAAAAGTAGCCGTTGCCCTTTTACTTGGAGGTTTGATGATGATGGGAATGAATGGACAGACAGAAGCAGCCGCACCGTATCATGGAAATCCGTATGGTCTGGTTTACAGCGACGCCATTACGAAAAATGTACCTGGCAAAGTAAATATCCGCCCGGTGGAATACGAAGTGGAAGGCATTCGCGTATCGGCGAACCTGTACCTTCCCGCCGATTATGATGAAAACAGCAGCAAAACCTACGCCGCCATCACCGTGGCGCACCCCAATGGCGGCAGCAAGGAGCAGGTGGCCGGCCTCTACGCCCAGCGCCTCGCTGAACTGGGCTACATCACCCTCGCCTGCGACGCCCGCTACCAGGGCGAAAGCGGCGGCGAGCCGAGACTCCGGGATTATCCATCGAACCGCATCGAAGACATCAGCGGCATGGTGGACTACCTCTCCACGCTCCCCAAAGTAGATAGCACCCGCATCGGCTCCCTGGGCATTTGCGGCGGCGGCGGATACACCTTAGGCGCTGCCCAGACCGACAAACGCATCAAAGCCGTGGCCACACTCTCCATGTTCAACTCCGGCCGCGTGCGCCGCAACGGTTTCCTTGATGCCGATCCCCAGGGCGCCCAGGCTCGCCTGCAGAAAGCCGCCGATGCAAGAAATAAAGAACTGACCGGCGAAATTCTCTACGAAGGTTTCCTCCCGCCCAACAGCACCGATGACCAGCTCCGCGCCAAGATGGCAGAGCTTCCGGAAAACACTCTGTACCGTGACGGCATCGAATACTACGGCCTCTCCCACCGTCACCCCAACGCCACCGGCAGCTACACCACCGAATCCTTCATGAAACTCATCGCCTTCGACGTGGAAGACCGCATGGACCTCATCACCCAGCCCCTCCTCATGATCGCCGGCGAAAAGGCCGACACCCTCTACATGACCAATGACGCCTTCGCCAAAGCCAGCGGCACCAAGGACAAGGAAATCTACCTCGTCCCCGGCGCCAGCCACATCCGCACCTATTGGGTCCCGGAATACGTGAACAACGCCGTGGCGAAGCTGCAGGCGTTCTTTGGAAAAAAGCTGTAATTGACGCTATCGGTTTTGTAGTCGGTAGTCAGTAATCAGTAGTCGGGGCGCGTTTATCGCCGTAGACAATCAGACGGTCAGACATCAGGCGTCAGACCGCGCGTACCTGCTTCCTCACTCCTCACATCAAAAGCATCACCCGCCCTACGGGCACCCTCTTCAAGGAAGAGGGCTTGATAGGAAAGGCTTCGCCATCTTAGACCCCGCCCTTCGGCCCCCGCTTCAAGGAAGAGGGCTTGCGTGAGGAAGCAGTCAAACGCGAACCGACCACCGACCACCGACTACCGACCACTATTTCCCAAAGGAGTCCCCCATGAAAATACGAAAACTTTGCACCGCTTTGCTCCTCTGTTCCTCTCTCTTCTCCTTCGCTTCCGCTGAAGCGGCGTTGCCTATGCCTTTGGGGCAGGACGTATCGGCGCGATTCGTGGGCACGGTTCACCGCAGTGACCTCATTCCCGCCGAGAATGCAGCCCAGCTGCCGGCGACCAATGTGATCAGCTTCGATGCCGGCAGCCACAGCGGCTGGCACGTGCACGGCGCCATGACCGTCATCGGCATCGCCGGCACCGGGCTGTACCAGGAATACGGCAAAGCCCCCGTCCTCGTCCACCCCGGTGACACCGTGCAGATCCCCGCCGGCGTCAGCCACTTCCACGGCGCCACGAAGGACTCCGATTTCCAGCAATTCGTAGTCTACGACGCCCATTGGAAACCGGCAGAAGGCAGCGCGCCTCACACCGGGAAGCTGACGGACGCGGAATACCAACGCGCCAACGCGCCGAAAGAAAATAAAGCAGCGCCGGCAGAAAACGCGCAGGAATTTCTCTTCGGCCAGTCCCTCCAGAAATTTGAATCCAAGAATTTCAATGGCCCCGTCTATCTGCGCCGCGTCCTCGATGCGCCCAACGCCGCCAACTCTCCGGCGTGGACCTACGTCGCTTTCCCCAAAGGCACCTACAACCGCTGGCATAGCCACAAGACCGGCCAGCTCCTCATCGCCACCGACGGCGTGGGCTATCACCAGGTGAAAGGCGGCCCTCTTGAAATCCTACATCCCGGCGACGTAGTCTTCTGCCCGCCAGGCGTCATCCACTTCCACGGCGCTACGAAGGACTCCTCTTTCGCCCACCTCACCATCAACCCCGAGGACAATCACGAAGTGACGTGGTATGATTTCCCGAATGTAGGTGAGTAGTAGAGCTATCGGTTTCGTAGTCAGTAGTCAGTAGTCGGTAGTCGGTGGTCGGTAGTCGGGGCGTGTTTAACGCAACAGACAATCAGACGGTCAGACAATCAGACGTCAGACCACGCGTACCTGCTTCCTCCCGATTCTTCGGCTCGGCTATCCCCCGCCCTACGGGCACCCCCTTCCAAGGGAAGAGGGCTTGATAGGAAAGGCTTCGCCATCTTAGCCCCCGCCCGACGGGCAGCCAAACGCGAACTGGCTACCGATCACCTATAACCCCAAACCTCATACAGCCAAAAGAAAACGAGACCTCTTTCAAGATCTCGTTTTCTTTTGGCTGTATAACATGGGGAAGCGCGGCCACGTAAATCTTCGCACGCCCCTTACAAATCCACGCGATAGAGTTTCTTATTTCCTAAGATGTAGACACTATCACCGTCTGCGCCGACCATGGTTTCCCCGTGGAAATCCAAAATGAAGCGGCCCAACTCTGCGCCATTGCTCTTGTTGTACACCGCGTACTCATATTCCCGCTGGCCATTATTCTTTTTGTAATACTCATTGGAGAAAATGATAAAGTGATCCGACACAGCACTCGAAGCGCCGGTGAGGTAGCCGGGCGAAATGGTCCGCTGATACTTGCCCTTGGTATCGAAAATGGAAAGTGCATACGTGCCGCGATTGTTTTCATCCTTGACCTGTTTTCCATCTTTCTTGAGAAGACCGCTGATGTAAATCCCTTGTGCATCACCGCGGATAGAGAACGCCGTGCTCGCCTTGGTCAAGTCCGCCGTAGGAATAAGCGTTTCTCCTTCCTTAGTAAATTTTCCGTTCTCCGATTTCACCAGATTGACCTCGCCATCATACCCCGCCAGCTCATAGAGATATCCTTCTTTGGCGAGCCACCGTTTCCGCTCCCCGGAATCCTTCAAGTCCGGTCCGAACTTCACATCTTTCCCATCGTAGTAACTCAAGATATTTTTATTTTTTCCATTCTCCTGGATTTTTTGAGAGAAATAAATCTGTTTTCCATCAGAATACACAGGATTTACTTTCGAGACCTCTGCGATCTTCTTCAGATCCTTTGCCGTTTCCTTCTCGATCTTCACTTCATAGAGCCCAAAGGAAGACTTCCCGTTTTCCGGATACCGCGAAACGAAATACAGATGATCTCCCGTCTTCACCATACTTCCAAATTCATTTCTGGAGTCTTTGAGGTCAAGGTCTTTATATTCATAGAAATACGCCGTGCGGTCCCCATACTTTACCGTCATAGTTGCCGCCGTTTCCGTCCGCGGCTTCGATGCCGGAAGACTCCCGACAGTGCTTCCTCCGCCGCCTCCTCCGCATCCCGAAAGAAAAGCCGCCATGCCCATCGCTGCCAATGCCAGAAGAATTTTCTTTTTCATTTGCCTCGCCTCCTACTTCAAGAAATCGATCCTGTGGTTTTATTGTATAAAATGCAATGGGGCAAAAGACTGTAGAAAAGTACAGTCTTTCC
>CAVHZP010000213.1:0-4025 GCA_963640485.1 bacterium
CGTGAAAGAAGAGTCCCTCCGCTTTGTGGAAGAGAAATTGAAATCTCTTCTGGAAGACGAAGAAGACCAGAAGGAAGCGGAAGCGGAGCTGGCAGAGGAAATAGAAAACGCCAAAGCCGAGCTGGCGGAAGGGCAGGCGCAGCTTTTGGCGTGCCGGGAAGCGCTGGCGCAGAAGGAAATGGAAAAAGAAAATCTGGCGCAGTCTCTGGCAGCAGCGGAAGAGGCTTATGCGGAAGCGGTGCGGCTTTCCCGGGAAAAATTGGCAGAGAAAGAAAAACTGACCCAGCAGGTGCTTCACAAGAAAGAAGACTTGGCTCGTATTTCCAAAGAAATCCAGGCGTGGAAAGCGGAAGAGGGAGAGATGGAGACTTCTCTTCGGGACGCGAAGGAAGCGCTGGCGGTAGGCAAAGCAGAAGCGGAGAAAAAGAAGCAGGAATTGGCGACCATAGAAGCAGAAGGGGCGAAGGACAGCCGCGCCCTGAAAGCGGCGCAGGACGAGCGGTTCCACCTGGTGGGCGAAGAGGGCAAGCTCGCCTCCACCCTGGCGGGGATCCGTTCGAAGCGGGACTACCTGGTGCATGCGGACAAGGAATACGCCAGCTTTTCGCGGACCACCAAGACCATTATGGAGAACAAAGACCGATTCGGCGAAGCTATTCACGGCGCTCTGGGGGAACTCCTGCGGGTGCCGGAGAAATACACCGACGCCGCCGAAGCAGCGCTGGGCGGTCAGATTTCCTATATCGTCACCGACACCACCGCGTCGGCAGGGCGGATTATTTCCTGGCTCAAGGAAAAGAATCTGGGCCGCACTACCTTCTATCCTCTGGAGTCCATGCATCCCCGCTATGCGAATCGCGACGAGCAGATGGCGGCGAAGGAGCGAGGCATCTGCGGCATCGCCTCCGAGCTTTTCTCCTGCCATCCCATGTACAAGGACCTGGTGGAGACGCTGCTTTCCCGCACGCTGATTGCGGAGAATCTGGAAGCCGCCCGGGCGGTGGCGAAGAAATATAATTATCGCCTCCGCATCGTCACGTTGGACGGCCAGCTGGTGAATGCCGGCGGCTCCATGACCGGCGGTTCCATGAAGAAAAAAGAGAATACCTATTTCGGACGAAAGAAGGAAATCGAGGAACTCTCCCGCCAGGAAGAGGCGTGGAAAGAAAAGATTGCTGCTTTGCAGAAGGCAAAGAAAGAAAAGGAAACCCTGTGCGATACCCTGTCGGAAAAGGTGAGCGAAGAGCGGGAAACCTGGCAATCGCTAAAAACGGCTTTGGCAGCGCTGACCGCGCGGCTGGGGGAAATGGAAAAGTCTCTTGCTTTGCAGGAAGAGCAGCGCGCAGAAAAAGAGAAGGCTGGCGAAGGGCTCCTGATTTCCGAAAAGGAAACCAAGGCAGCCATCGAAGCCGCCGAAGAGGCGCTTCTGGCTTATCAGGATCTTCCGGAAGTGGGCGAGAACGACGAAGCCGATGCGCTCCGTAAGAAATTGGAGGAAAAGAATGAGGAAATCCTCTCCTTCCATGTGGCACTCACGAAAGCGGAAGAGACGGTGAATTTCGGGAAGCGCATGGAGAAGGAACGGGAAGAGGCAAGAGAAGAGCAGCGCCGGGACCGCGAACTGCTGGAAAAAGAGAAAGCTGAAAGCGAAAAAAACAAGGCAGAGCTTACCACGAGTCTATCGGCGCTCAAAGGCGATTTCGAAAAAGCAGAGAGTGACTGGCAAGCCATTCGCCAGACCCAGAGCGCCATGGAAAACCGGACCGACGATTTCACCATCAAGCAAAAAGAAGCCGATGAAAATTGGCGAAAGACCCAGGCGAAGGTGTCCGCCATCGAGCAGGACATAGCAGAGAAGAAAGGGCGCATTGATTATTTCAAATCCCAGGAAACCGATGTGCTCTCTCTTATGAGTGAGCAGGGACTGTCCTTTGCCGCCGCCGAAGCGCTGCGGGTGCCGGGCTCTATGGAAGAGCTGACGAAGAAGGAAAAGGATCTCAGCAGCCGGATTTCCGCGCTGGGAAATTTCAACCACCAGGGCGAAGAAGCTTACCAGAAGCAGCTGGAGCGCCGGGCTTTCTATGAGAATCAGATCAATGACCTCAGCCAGGCGCGGGCGGGGCTGGAGACCATCATCAGCGACATGGACCAGACCATGGAGAGCCAGTTCTCCGAAGCCTTCCGCGCTATCAATGTGGAATTCGGGCGGATCATGCAAATCATGTTCCACGGCGGCAGCGCGAAGCTGGAGCTCACCGATGAGGCGCACCCTCTGGACGGCGGCGTGGAAATGTACCTGCAGCTTCCGGGCAAACGCCGGCAGCCCCTGACGCTCATGTCCGGCGGCGAACGGGCTCTCACCGTCATTGCGCTTCTGATTTCCTTCATGGCCTACCGCCCTGCGCCGTTCTGTTTCGTCGACGAAATCGACGCGGCCTTAGACGATGTAAACGTGGAGCGCTACAGCCGCATGATCGGAGACTATAAAAAGAAATCGCAATTCATCGTGATTTCCCACCGCAAAAAGACCATGGAATTTGCAGATACCCTCCAGGGCGTCACCATGGGAGAAAAAGGCGTGTCCAGCTTGATTACGGTGAGGATGGGAGACTATGTGGATTAGTAATCAGTAATTAGTGGTCAGTGGTCAGGGCGCGTTTGGCTGCTTGCTCGTTTGCGATGACACCGCTTTTGCTTTGCGAACAGTAAACCAGGAGCGGTATCATCGCAAACGGGAAAGCACATAAATGCGTCCTGACTACTGACTACTGATTACTGATTACTAAAACGCAACCGCTGCTCCCCACTAGGGAACCACTGATTATTCGATTTAATCAGCGTTTCCCTAGCAGCTAACAGCCAGGGGCAACATCGACATGTACGCACTGGCGGTATAGACGATAGAAATGATACAATAAGAGAAAACCACAGGAGGACTGACATATGGGATTCTTTGATAAAATTAAACGGGGACTCACCAAGACCAAGGCGAGTCTCATCCGCAACATCGAGAGCGTGGTTATCGGCTATGCGCAGATTGATGACGAATTTCTGGAAGATTTGGAAATGGTGCTTCTCTCCGGCGATATCGGCGTGCGCACTACAGATTACCTGATGCGCCAGATTCGCCGCGGCGTCACCGAAGGCACCATCCATCACACCAATGAAGTGATGCCTTTCATGGAAAAGACGGTGATGGAGCTTCTGAAAGATGACACCATCGACCAGGAAAACAGTCACCATCCGGAAGTCATTCTGGTGGTAGGCGTCAATGGGGTGGGCAAGACCACCACTATCGGTAAACTCTCCGGCCGTCTCCGGAAGGAAGGAAAGAAAGTGCTCCTAGCAGCAGCGGATACTTTCCGCGCCGCTGCCTCCGAGCAGCTCACCATCTGGGCGGAACGCACCGGCGCAGACATCGTGAAGCATGCCGAAGGCGCCGATCCGGCGGCAGTGGCTTTCGACGCTGTGTCCGCAGCGAAAGCCCGCGGTGCTGATGTGGTCATCATTGATACCGCTGGCCGCTTGCAGACTAAAGTCAATCTCATGGAAGAATTGGCGAAGATCAGCCGCGTAGTGAAGAAAGTCATTCCCGATGCACCGCACCAGACGCTTCTTGTGCTCGATGCCACCACCGGGCAGAATGCCATCAGCCAGGCGAAGAACTTTGGGGAAATCGTACCGCTCACCGGCGTGGTCCTCACCAAGCTCGACGGCACCGCCAAAGGTGGCGTGGTGCTCTCGGTGCATGAAGAACTCCACGTGCCCATCAAATGGATCGGTCTCGGCGAAAGAGAAGACGACCTGGAACGCTTCCAGCCCAAAGATTTCGCCAAAGCACTCTTTGAGACGGAAGACCATATTTTGGGAGAAAGTACAAAAGTTTGAAAATAAGAAGAGGCTGCCGCTTGGGAGGCAGCCTTCTTTTATAAGCTAGTGCTGTGTCCGCTGGTGTGAACATGGTGGCGTCGCTTCTAGGGAAACACTGATTAAATCGCCATCTGAATTTCTGACCAGCCCAATGG
>CAVHZP010000214.1:0-2274 GCA_963640485.1 bacterium
AGCTCCGGCAGCGGCACGCCACCGAGCACTTCGGCGAGGACGGTTTCTTTGTCCTTGCCGCTGTAGCGGGCGTCGGCGGTGAGGGTGATGCGGTGGGTGAGAGTGTAGGGGGCGACGGCGAGGGTGTCGTCGGGGGTGGCGTAGTTGCGGCCGGCCATGAGGGCGTGGGCGCGGGTCATGGCGGCGAGGGCGATGGCGCCGCGGGGGGAGATGCCGAGGGTGATGTCTTTGTGATTTCTGGTGGCGCGGGCGATGTCTACGATGTAGGCGAGGAGGCTTTCGTCCATGTGAACGGCGCGGGCTTCTTCCTGCAGGCGCGCGAGATCTCCGGCGGTGATGATGGGCTGAAGAGTAAGGGTGGCAGCGCTGCGATTTCCTTTGAGAATTTCGATTTCATTTTCCTTAGACGGATAGCCCACGGTGATGCGGATCATGAAGCGGTCGGTCTGGGACTCCGGCAGCTCCTGGGTGCCGGAGGAGCCGAAGGGGTTCTGGGTCGCCATGACGATGAAGGGCTTTGGCACTTCGTGAGCGGCACCGTCCACGGTGAGTTTCCCTTCCTGCATGACTTCGAGAAGCGCGGACTGGGTCTTCGGGGAGGCGCGGTTGATTTCATCAGCCAGGAAGAAATGGGTCATGGCAGCGCCTTCCACGTAGCGGAAGGTGCCGCTCTCTTTGTCGTACATGGAGAAGCCGGTGATGTCCGACGGCAGCACGTCGGGGGTGAACTGCATGCGTTTGTAGGCAAGGCCCAGGACTTTCGAGAAGGCCACGGCCATGGTGGTCTTCCCCACGCCGGGAATGTCATCGATCAAAATGTGCCCGCCGGCAACGATGGCGGTGAGGATCCGCCGCAGCACGTCCTCCTTGCCCAGGACGGCCTTTCCTGTTTCCGAAAGGATGGATGCAATGATTTCTTGTGTATTCATAGGAGACTCCTTTGCTTTTTTTAATACTTACCATTATACAACGGTTGGGAAGGGGCGGTTTAGGGATAGGGGATAGGGGATAGGGGATAGGGACGCGTTTGACGGTAGTGGGAGATGCGTATAAGCCTTCTTCAGAGAAGAGGGCATGGCGCAAATCCAACCTTCACCACTTCGTGGTCTCCCTCCTTCAAAAGGAAGGAGGTTACATAGCGGAAAACGCGCCTTATCCCTTATCCCCTATCCCTTATCCCTGATGCGACCTTCCCATTGACAATCCCCGCCTTCTCTCCTATAATAAGTATCATTATGGAAGGGTGTCCGAGCGGTTGAAGGAGGCGGTCTTGAAAACCGTTAACTTCGTGAGAGGTTCATGGGTTCGAATCCCATCCCTTCCGCCAATTACATATTGCGGTCATCCGCATTTCAGGAAGCACTGATTGGTGAGCGGCGGCTTATCGATCGGTGCTTCTTTGCCTTTTCTGGGAGGATTTATGAAAATAGGAAATAGAAATATAGATTTATTTACAGAAACCAAGCGGGTCATGGGCCTGGCGGCAGGCGCTGCGATTTACTCGGCGGGGCTGAATTTATTTCTCATCCCCAACAACGTCATCGACGGCGGCGTCACCGGTATTTCCCTTCTGGTGCAGGCGCTGACAGGGATTCCTTTCAGTGTACTCATCGTGCTCCTGAACCTGCCTTTCTTCTACATCGGTTACCGGCGCCTGGGACTTCGGCTGGCGCTGTCCTCCACCTTTGCCATCGTGGTGCTCTCGTTGTGCTCTTCCATCTTTGAGGAAATGCAACCTGCCACCCACGACGCCTTCCTATCCACCATATTCGGCGGTATCATCATCGGCATCGGTATCGGCATCGTCATCAAGTGCGGCGGCTCTACGGATGGCACGGAAATCATGGCGATCTGGCTGGAAAATCGCTGCGCCTTCTCGGTGGGCGAGATCATCATGTTCTTCAATCTGTTCATTCTGTCGGCGGCGGGCTTCGTCTTCAACTGGAACAGCGCCATGTATTCGCTGATTGCTTATTTCATTTGTTCTCGCATGCTGGACGCCGTTTCCAATGGCCTGGACTCTTCGAAAGGCGTCTTCATCATCACCACGGCCTATGATGATGTGAGCGATGCCATCGTCCACCGCATGCACCGCGCCGTCACCCGCCTCCACGGCCAGGGCGGTTTCCTGAAAGATGATAAAGACGTGCTCTACTGCGTCGTGAGCCGTCTGGAAGTCACCAAGCTCAAGCAGGTGGTACAGGAAATCGACAGCGCCGCCTTCCTCACGGTCTTCGACGTGCAGGAAGTGCAGGGGGGACTGGTGAAGGGGAA
>CAVHZP010000214.1:2548-4010 GCA_963640485.1 bacterium
ATCCCTTATCCCCTATCCCTTATCCCTTATCCCTTGAACCCTGCCCCTTTACTTGCTATACTTACTACATTCTATAGAAAAAGGAGAGTAATCATGAAATTTCTGTTTAATCACAACAATTTCAACGTGCTTGATTTGAAGAAAAGCATTGCTTTTTATGAAGAAGCGCTGGGGCTCCGGGTGACTCGTGAGCTCAATGCTTCCGACGGCTCCTTTAAGCTGGTGTACCTGGGGGACCACGAGACCCACCACCTGCTGGAGCTCACCTGGTTGAAGGACCGCACGGAACCTTACAACCTGGGGGAAAATGAATTTCATCTGGCTTTCGAAGTGGATGATATGCAGGAAGCCCACAAGAAACACGAAGAGATGGGCTGCATCTGTTATGAAAACCCGGCCATGGGCATCTATTTCATCGTAGACCCCGATGGATACTGGATTGAAATCATTCCGGGAGGTATGTGATGGATCCCATTTACACCCGGACCGCCCGCATCATCAGTGAGCGCGGCGTGGATTTCCTGGCTACGAAAACCGTGGCCGTCTTCGGCATCGGCGGCGTTGGCTCCTATGCGGCAGAGGCCCTGGTGAGAGCCGGCGTGGGACACCTCATTTTCATCGACAAAGATGAAGTGGACATCACGAACCTGAACCGCCAGTTGGTGGCGGACCGTACCACCATTGGCAGAAATAAAGCAGAAATCATGGTGGAGCGCGCGCATCGCGTGAACCCGGCTTGTGACGCCAAGGCGTATCCCGTATTCTTCCGCCCCGGCGATGAAGAATTTATTCAGAATCTCCACGCTGACTACATCATCGACGCCATCGACGACGTGCCGGCAAAGATTTCCATCGCCGAAGTGTGCTGGAAACTGAAAATCCCGGAAATTTCCTCTATGGGTACCGGCAACCGCCTGCGTCCGGAAATGCTGCAGATCGCGGATATCAATAAAACCTCCGTATGCCACCTGGCGCGGAAAATGCGCAAAGAACTCAAAGACCGCCGCGTGCGCCGCCTCACCGTGGTGTACTCCAAAGAACTGCCCCACAAGCCCATCGGCGAAGGCCACGCCCCCGGCTCCACCTCCTTCGTGCCCCCGGTGTCGGGCATGATGATGGCAGGCTATGTGATCCGGGCGCTGTTGAAAGAGGCGGAAATCAGCTGAGCGGGTTAGTGCGGCTATCGCCAGTGCGAACATGTCGATGAAGCTTCTAGCTGCTGGCTGCTAGCTGCTAGTCGGCTAGAGAAACATCTCATTGAAGCGGAAAGAGCGTCCCGCATTTTCTCTTTTCTAACTCCCTTCCGTTGGAAGGGGGAGGAGCCGAAGGACGGTAATGCTATCTAAGTTAAGGATAGCGCTGTAACATGCAGTCTCGATCGTTTTTCTGCTATGTTTTATTAGCCCTACATGAGTCGCCCCTTGGAGAAGGGGCCGCCCAATAGGGCGGGATGGAATGCGCC
>CAVHZP010000215.1:0-4005 GCA_963640485.1 bacterium
TGAACCTACTAAGTTTAATTGAGGAAACTATGAAAGATAGAGAAAAGATTCTCCGTTATTTTGCAGCCACCAGCGACGACGCCAGGGACATGGCGATCCGCCTTTTGGACCTGGCGGACTCGGTGGACCGGGGCCGGCCTTTTGCGGTGGGGCCCTTCATGTCGCCCTTTGCGGCGCAGATTGGGCAGACCATTGCGGCTCATATGAAGACCGTCACCGCCAAGGCAGAAGGGGGCTACCACGAAGCTGAGCGCGTGCGCATTGCTTTTGCCAGAGATGACTACGATGGCCCCATTGATTTCGGTATGACCCTTCTTTCTGTGACCTGGGACGACCGCTATCGCCTCATCGGCCATAGAGATGTGCTGGGCTCTTTGATGGGTCTTGGCATTGACCGCTCCATTTTGGGAGACATTCTCATGCAGGGCGCCGGTTGTCAGATCGTAGCCGACCGCACCATGGCAGAATGGCTGAAAGACAATTTCCACAAAGTGGCCATGGTGCCGGTGCAGGTGGAAGAAATTCCCATGGAAGACATTGAGCCACCAAAGAAAACGGCGAAAGAAGTGCGCGCCACGGTAGCATCTCTTCGCTTGGACGCTGTAGGTGCAGCGGGCTTTGGTATTTCCCGCTCCAAAATGGCGCAGGCCGTAGAAGATGCACGGACGGAAGTGAATTGGCAGCCCGCCAAGAGCGCGTCCCAGGCAGTCAAAGTGGGTGATGTCATCAGCATCCGTGGCCGTGGGCGCATTGAAATCAAAGAAGAAACCGGCACCAGCCGTAAAGGCAGGACGGGACTTTTGATTGAGAGATACAAGTGATAAGCGGTTTAACAATCGGCGGTTAGTGATTAGGGATAAGGGATAAGGTAAACGCTAAACGCGCCCTTATCCCTTATCCCCTGTCCCTTATCCCTAAAAAACATATCAAAGGAGTGAACCACATGATTACACCGATGGATATTCATAATAAAACATTTTCCAAGCAGTTCCGCGGCTATTCCCAGGACGAAGTGAATGGATTTCTGGAAGAATTGGCCAGCGATTACGAGAAGATTTACAGAGAACATCGCGTGATGGAAGAGGAAATGGACACCATCCGCACGAAGCTTCGCAACTACGAAAAAATGGAATCCACCATGTCCAATACGCTGATCATGGCGCAGGAAACCGCGGACAATGTGAAGAAAAATGCCACCAAAGAGGCGGAGCTGTCTCTGTGCGAAGCCCAGAGCGAAGCGCAGAAAATTATCGCCGATGCCGAAGTGGCTCGCCGCCAGATGAATGCGGATCTCTTGAAAGCAGAAGGGGACATGAACCTGTACATCGAAAAACTGCTGTCCAATTTCAAATCTGCACTGGCTCTGATCGAGTCCGCGAAATCCGTGCAGGCGCCCCAGGCGATCCAGCACGTAGCTACCGAACCGGAAGCATTGGAAGAAGCGCCGGCAGCACCGGAGGTGCCAGCTCCTGTAGAAGAAGCAGCTCCGGTAGAAGTTCCCGTAGAAGAAGTGCCGGAAGAAGCGCCAGTAGAAGCGGAAGAAGCACCGGCTGTAGAAGCAGTCGAAGAAGTAGAAGCTGCTGCTGAACCGGTAGCCGAAGCACCGGAAACGGAAGTAGCACCGGTGGAAGAAGTTCCTATGGAAGAAGCTCCGGTAGAAGAGGAAGTCGTAGAAGCACCCGCAAAGCCGGCGGGCAATCTGTTTGATGAAGCGGCGGCAGTGGTAGCGCCGAAAGAAGAACCGAAGGTGTGAGATGGAAAAGAATTGTGTAACCGAGTGGGGCAATGCCCGTGTGGGTCTTTCCCTGACCATCACCAAAATGCTCCATGATGAAACCACGCCGTACCAGCATATCCAGATCGCAGAGACCGAGCAGTTCGGCCGCATGCTGATCCTTGATGGCGTATTCCAGACGTCGGTGAAAGACGAATGGTGCTATCATGAAATGATTTCCCATGTGCCCCTGATGGCCCATCCAAATCCGGAACGGGTCCTCGTTATCGGCGCCGGTGACGGCGGCGTGGTACGGGAAGTGTGCCGCCACGAATCAGTGAAGCAGGTAGACCTTTGTGAAATCGACGAACGGGTCATTGCATTGTCGAAGGAATATTTCCCCACCATTTCCAAAGCCCTCCTGGAACAGCCGGAGAAACTTCATGTCCATGTGGGCGACGGCATCGCCTTCACGAAGACGGTGAAGGATTTCTATGATGTCATCATCATTGACTGCTCCGATCCTATCGGTCCCGGCGAAGGTCTTTTTACCAGAGAGTTTTATCAGAGCGCCAAAGAAGCTCTTCGTGAAGATGGCCTCATTGTGCAGCAGACCGAGTCCCCCATCGTGCAGCAGCGGATCGTCCACGACGTTTTCGAAGCCATGGGTGATGTATTCCCCATTGTGCGGATGTACTTCTCCCACGTGCCGATTTACCCGGAATGCATGCACTCCTTCATGATCGGCTCCAAGAAATGGGACCCGTTGACGGTAGAAATCACCAGAGAAGCACCGGAACCCATGAAATACTACAACAAAGGCATCCAGAAAAGCTGCTTCGTCCTGCCGAATTTTATTAAGGACTTGATCTATAAGGGAAGTTATAGCTTCTAAGCGATAGAGGGTTTGTAATCGGTAGTCGGGGTGCATGTAACTGCTTCCCTACTTCCGTGTTCCGCTGACCGTATAACCGTTTACCGTCAAAGGCACCGGTTACGGTTACACGGTAAACGGTTCTCGGCTACGATGAGGAAGCCGGTAAACACGGCCCGACTACCGACCACCGACTATCGACTACTAATTACTGATCACTGAATCTCTACCGTTAACAAGGAGAACGTATGGAACTTCGCGTACTGAAATATTTCCTCATGGTCGCCCGGGAGGAGAGCATCACCAAGGCGGCGGAGCGGTTGCACATCACCCAGCCCACCTTGTCGCGGCAGATGGCGGACCTGGAGAAGGAGATGGGCGTGGCGCTCTTGGATCGCAGCGGGCGGCGTATCGGCCTCACGTCAGAAGGAATGCTCCTGCGCCGGCGGGCGGAGGAAATCATTTCCCTGGTGGACAAGACGGAAATGGAAGTCACCCAGGCCCAGGAAAATCTGGAAGGCACCATCAATATCGCCGGCGGCGACCTGGCGGCTACTCGCGACCTGGTGCGGCTCATCAAGGAATTTCATGATATCCACCCCCATGTGGATTTCTTGTACTATACGGAAATCACGCCCTATACTTGCGAGTGTATCGACCACGGTTGCGTGGACATCGGCCTTTTGGTGCAGCCCTTCGACGTGGAGAAATATAATTTCCTTGCTATCGGGCAGGAGCAACCCATCGGCATTTATATGCGAAGCGATGATCCCCTGGCGCAGAAGAAAGAAGTGACTGTAGAAGACATCAAAGGGAAGCCTTTGATCCAAACGGTGCGTGAGGATTGGAATGCACAAATCTCCGGAAGTACAGAAGATTTGTTGGAGGCCAAGGCGCTGATTCGCGTGACATTGCCGAACAATGCGGTCATTATGGTGGACGAAGGCATTGGTTATTTCCTGGCCAGCGAGGACGTGATTCCATTCCTCGATGAGAGCCGGATCTGCTTCCGCCCCCTGGCGCCGGCGGGTCATTATACCCGGACCGCCCTGGCCTGGCGAAGGAACCAACCCTTCAGCCGCGCCGCCCAGGCGTTCATAGATTTCCTGAAAGAAAAACTGAAGAAATAAGTGTGAAAATAAGAGTCATGATCTACGAGGTAGGTCATGGCTCTTTTAGCGTGGTGGGATAAGGGATAGGGGATAAGGGATAAGACGCGTTTGGTTTTTTAGTCGCTTTGCCTTCTTCTCTGAAGAAGGTGGCCGCCAGGCCGGATGATGCCTACGAAGGTGAGGAGCGAGGAAGCATCATCCGCCCTACGGGCACCCTCTTCAAGGAAGAGGGCTTGCATGTGGCAGCAATCAAACGCGCCTTATCCCTTATCCCTTATCCCTTATCCCTTATCCCTTATCCCTTA
>CAVHZP010000216.1:0-4003 GCA_963640485.1 bacterium
CGGTCAGCAAACCGACTGGAGAACGATAACGCGGTCAACGGGGGTAGGGAAGCAGTATAATGGGCCGCCTGTCAAGACCACGATTTTAAATTTTTTGCGCGCTCCCTGGCATGTAAAACTAATGAATGAAATCGTCAAAAGCTTGCCGGAGCTAGACAACCCCAGCCACTGCTTCAAGCCGTGAAGGTGCCATAATAAATCGCATCCGGAACCTCGTAATCAAGTGCCTCGTGCGGTCGTTCCCGATTGTAGGCATCCACATACTCGTTTATCAGCTTGCGAAGCTCTCGCGGGGAACGGTACTCATTGGGGTAAATCTGCTCGTTCTTCAGGCTTCGAAACCATCGCTCTATCATGATGTTATCTGCCCAGCGGCTCTTTCCATCCATACTCTGGCGAATTTGAAGCCCCTTGAGCAATTCCTTGTACTCGGCACTGGTAAATTGGCTGCCCTGATCGGAATTGAGAATTGCTGGAATACCGTGTGCTGCCACAGCTTCTTTGACTGCATGGGTCACAGAATCTGTATCAAGCGTGTCAGAGAGGTAATAGCCTACGATTTTACGACTGTACCAGTCGATAATTGCGGTCAAATACATGTGCCCTTTGGGCATAGGAATGTAGGTAATATCGATTGACCAGACCTGATTGGGGAAGTTTACAACATAGTTACGGAGGAGATACGGTACAATGGACTCTTTGTGGTTTCGCTTCGAAAGATTTATTTTGGGGTAGATGGCATAAATCGCCATTGCTTGCATCAATCTTCGGGTTGTTTTGCGACTGACATTGTAACCTTCGTCTTGCAGTTTGACTGCAATCTTCCGAGAGCCAAAGTAAGGGAATTTCATGTGCCAGTGGTCAATGCGACGCATCAGTTCCTCTTCTGCTGCTACCCGAGCTTTATCGACCGGAATTGGCAGATAATAGAGGCTTGAGCGGTTTAGGCCAAGCAGTTCACACTGGCGCCTGATAGACAGGTCAGAATCCCTTTGAATCATATCCTGGGAAACGGGGGACGACTTCGCCAACTTGGCGAAAGCAGCCTTGAAGGAAATCGCGTTCCAGCGTAAGCTGACCGATGGTTTTAAGCATCTGATCGTTCTTTCTCTTCAGGTCGTCCTCCTTCCTCTGAGCTGCTTTGTGCTCAGCGTCTGTGTCAAAGGCACGGTGTGCATTCTGCAAGAATTCCTGCTTCCATTTGCGCACCATACCGGGGTGGAGGTTGAATTCTGCACAGATGGCATTGAATTCCTTGTCTCCCTGGATGATGTTCAAAACTACTTTTGTCTTGAATTCCGCGGTGTACTTTTTCTTTGGCATAATTTGTGACCTCCTGTCTACTCTAATTATGCCATAGATCCGCGCTTAAAATCCAAGAGCCTGGTCCAAATCTCTGGGACCATTATATCCGGCCTTCGGCCACCTTCTTCAGAGAAGAAGGCAAATCGACGAAACCGTCAAACGCACCCTGACTACCGACCACAAAATCGATAGCGTTATTCATAACCCCAAAAGGAGGCGTCTTATGAAAAAATTCTGGAAACAAATGGGCATTCTTTCGGCAGCGGTATGTACCGCGCTTTCCTGTGCGCTGCCGTTCTCTGATGTATCTGCGAAGGAGAAGGTGATTCTTGACGCGGATATGGTGGATCTTTTTGATGACGGCGTGGCTATGATGATGCTGGCAGAGTCACCGGAGGTGGAGCTGAAAGGGATTACTTTGGTTTTTGGAAATACCTGGGTAGAGACCGGCGCGGCGTCTGCCATTCGCCAGCTTGAGGGCATTGGCCGCGAGGATATTCCTGTCTACATGGGGGTGAATGAGACCACCCGGGCGGGGCGCTTTGCCGGTATGGCTGAGGAGAAAAAAGAGTTCGGCCGCCACTTCGATTCCCACTTAGGCGCCGCGGGCTATGAGAAGCCCGCTTCCTGGCAGGAAGAGTATGAGAAGAACTATGGCGATACGCCCACCATGGCACCATCGGGAGAAAGGGCTTCGGATTTCATCATCAAAACCATTAAAGGAAATCCGGGAGAAATCACACTGGTGGTCATCGGCACGGCGGCGAATTTAGCGGAGGCTCTGGAAAAAGCGCCGGAGATTGCTCCTATGGTGAAGAAAGTGATTTATATGGCCGGCGCCTTCTTTGAGGAAGGAAATGTAATGCCTCATGCAGAATTCAACGTATGGGCGGATCCGGAAAGCGCGAAGAAAGTCTACCGCGCGCCGTGGACAGAGCAGATTTTCCTGCCTTTGGACGTGTGTCATAAGGAAAAGATGGATCACGATGATTTCCTGGACTTGGACGCTCGCATTCAGACAGACCACTATCGTGCCATCTGGGAGAATCACTACGCCACGCCTCGTTTCCGCGCGGATCCGGAATACAAAAATTACATCTGGGACGTCCTGGCCGCCGCGGTAGCCATCGATGAGAGCATCATCACCGAAGAGGAAACCCTTCCCATCGATGTGAATGACCAGTACGGCTTAGGCTACGGCGAGACTCTCGCCTTCCGCGGCTACGGCCCCGAAGGCACGCAAAAAGTCCGCATCGTATACTCCGTAGACCGCCCGAGAATCTGGGAGATGGTGCAGGGGGTGTTTGATAGACTGTAGGTAAGCATGCTTGGGGCTGGGGGTTTAGTAGTCGGTAATCAGTAGTCGGTAGTCGGTTCGCATTTGACTGCTTATTCAAATCTACTAAGCCCTCTTCTTTGAAGAGTGATGCATAAGAGCGGGCATCATCCGGCCTTCGGCCACCTTCTTCAGAGAAGAAGGCAAATCGACGAAACCGCCAAATGCGCCCTGACTACCGGCCACCGACTACCGACTACAAAACCAATAGCGTAAATCCCACACAAACACTGTACTTTGCTACAGTGTTTTTTCCTTTCCTTTTTTGTATGCTATAGAAAAGAAATCCCATATTTCCAAAGGAGGGAATGATCATGAAAAAGAAACTGATTTGCGGGATCCTGGCAGCACTGATGGCGTGTACCTTCGCCGGTTGCGGCGGCGGGGAGAAGCCGAAAGCAAAGCCGGCCGCGCCTCCGGTGGCTTCGGTAAAGGCCGGAGAAAAGACGGTGGACATTTATGAATACACCGGCGCTGACTGGACGCTCATCAAAGATCGGATGCTCGAGCTGACGCGAAATGGGAATCAGCTTTATTTCCTGGACTTCGGGAAGCAAGGAAATAAAGCCATCCTGTATCAAGCAACGGTTGAGCAGGAAACGTTGAAGGATATGAAGGCGGTAGTGGATAATGTCGTCTTGAGTCATGGGCTCACCCTGGTGGGGAAGAATCTCTATTTCGTACAGAATGGAAATCTGTCTTACTATGATGGAAAAGCGGTGCATCAGACTGATACGAATCGCAGCCGGACCGATGATATATTTACCGCAGCCGGTAAGGACAATGAGATCTACCGCTACTACAATGGGAAACAAAAGCTGGAAAAAGGAAAGCTGGAGAATGGAAAGTTCACAGAAGGGGCCACCTTCCTGACTCTGCCGTCTGACTATGGCAGAACCAATGGCAAAACGCTGGTAGCAGAGAAGGATGCGTTGTATTTCCAGTTCGATACCAAGGCAAAACATCAGACCGATGTGTATGACAACAAAGGAAAGCTACGCTATACCATCGATACCGGCAGCTATGCCAAAAATATAGTCGTCACTTCCCACTATGTGGTGGTGCCGGATAAGAAGAAAAATGTAAAGATTTACGATAAAAAGGATGGAAAGGAAATCGGCGAATGCAAACTGCCGAAACTTGAAATGCTCTCCGCCACTGCCGCTGGTGATGACAGCATCATTTTCTCCGACATTTCCACCAAGAAAATCTACCGCGCAGATATCCATTAGCGAGATATAAGGGAAAGAGCCAGTCGTTAAATGAGTACTGATTACTTTTTCATTTACATAACCCGATTTCATGGGGTATGATAATCTCAGAATTTCCTATACTTTTCATAAAGGAGGACGACCTATGGGT
>CAVHZP010000217.1:0-3997 GCA_963640485.1 bacterium
AACTTCTTTACCTTCTGCCAGAAGCTCTGGACTTTGGAAATCTTCACGGGCTTCACTTCCGCTCTGGGCTTTGTCGCCTGGCGGACGAGGTTCGTATGCCTGTGAGCCGTGCGGGTCACGACTTTTGGCGGCGGGGTGAAGGTCTTCTCTGTCTTGTCTCCGCGGTCCATGGTGGGCACGGCGGCTCTGACGGCGCGGATGCTGCGCTTCTGGTGGGTCTTGTCCACCACTTTGAATGTAGTGCCCGCTCTCTCTGCTTCCATCTTCGTTGCTCTCGGGGTCTCGGTCTTTGGCGCAGCGATTTCGCCGAGGATTTCGCCGGTCTTCAAATCAAATTTCGCAAAGCCTGCTTTCGCGGCGAATGGATTCTCACCAAAGTCGTGGGCTTTCGCGTTTTGTGTTTCCGCAGCCGTCACGGACGCGGCGCCGGTCTTTCTCGCCTCTTCGCGCTTGAGCTGGTTCATCATGCGGTTCTTCGCCCGCGCATCGAAGGCGGGTTCCTCGGTGGCCCAAAAGCCGGACTGCTGCACCTTGCGCTGGTCCAGGTCATAGGCGATCCGCGCGCCGCAGCGATTGCAGCGCACGGTGCCTTTCCGTTTCTTCACATCTAAATCAAATAAAGTGAGCTTCTGCCCGCACACGCGGCAGGTCAAAGTAAATGCCATAGGGGTTCCTCCTTTCTCTATAGTATAGGCGATGGGGCAAGGAAAGGAAATAGGGCTATTGGGTTAGTAATCAGTGGTCAGTGATCAGTAATCAGGACGCATTTGACGACTTATTCTATTTGTATTGTTTCCAGCTGTCTCCAACCCCTGACCACTGACCACTAATTACTGATTACTAAACCGATAGCGCTAAGCATCGCGACAAAAAGAAAACCGCCCCTGACGGAGCGGTTTTCTTTGACAGTATTTCTTATTTCTTGTCAGCCAGGTATGCTTTCAGAGCGTCTGCCAGTCTCTTTACGCCTTCTACAGTGACGTCGTCGTCATTGTAGGAGAAGTTCAGGCGGAAGAAGTTCTTCTTGCCGGATTCCGGGAAGAAAGCGTCGCCCGGTACGTATGCGACTTTTCTTTCCAGAGCGTATGGGAAGAGGTCACGGGAGGAGAGGCCTTCGGGGAGTTCGACCCACAGGAAGAGGCCGCCGTGTGGGTAGGTGCATTTTACATCTGCCGGGAAATATTCTTTGATGGCGTTGCACATCACGTCGCGGCGATGGCCGTAGAGTTTGCAGTTGTCCTGTACGTGGCCTTCGAAGTCGTAGTTCTTCATGTATACAGCCACTTCACGCTGGGTAACAGACGGGGTAGCCAGGTCGGTGGAGCCTTTGACCAGGTCCATCTTTGCCAGGATTTCGTCGTTGCAGACCATCCATGCCAGACGCATGCCGGGAGCCAGGGTCTTGGAGAAAGTGCCGGAGTACATGACCAGATGTTTCGGGTCCATGGAAATCAGCGGAGCGATTTCTTCGCCTTCGAAACGGAGATCGCCGTAGGGGTTATCTTCGAATACCGGGATTTCATACTTGGTCACCAGTTCCATCAGTTTCTTTCTGCGTTCCAGGGACATGCAGCGGCCGGTGGGGTTCTGGTAGTTCGGGATGACGTAGATGAATTTTACATTCGGAGTGGTTTCCAGATATTTTTCCAGTTCTTCGGTGATGATACCGTCATCGTCGGTAGGAACTTCGATGTATTTCGGCTGTTCGAAATCAAAAGCACCGATAGCGCCGAGATAGGTCGGGCTTTCGCAGAGGATGACGTCGCCTTTGTTCAGGAATACGCGGCCGGTGATGTCGAGGCCCTGCTGGGAACCGGTGACGATCATGATGTTCTTTGCTTCCACTTTGTCCATGCCCATGGGCTGGTACATAGCGTTCATACGGTCAGCGATAGCCTGGCGCAGACCCATGAAGCCCAGGGACGGGCCGTACTGCATAGCGCCGGCGCCATCTTCCTTGCGGACTTTGATAGCTACTTCGGTGAGTTCTTCCAGCGGGAAAGTCTTCGGAGCCGGCAGGCCGCCTGCGAAGGAAATGATATCGGGCTGAGCGGTCAGCGCCAGAAGGGGTCCCAGGTCAGAAGGTCCCATTTGTTCAAGTACATCAGAAAAACGAATTGCCATAGCAATCTCTCCTTTCAAAATAGAAGGTCTCCCCTCTTATATAGAATGAATGACAAGGACTTCGGGAGAAATAAAAAACGCCCCTACTTCCTTTCGGAAATAGGGGCGACATGCGCGGTACCACCCTACATTATACTCAATTATGACCCTAACGCGGCCTTGCGCCCATCACTACCTAGCAAACATTGATTAAATCAAAGAATCCGTGTTTCCCTATCGCAATGGGGACTCCCAGGTGATATCTCTGTAAGGAAATGCTCCAGCTTCCACCATCTGCCGGCTCTCTATGCCATCTCTCTTCCAAGCCTGTCCTGTTCTACGTCTTTTGTCCATAACGCGGACCGCGTCAGCAGCTACTCCATTCACCACTGAAACTCCCGGGGGAGCCTCACCCTGGTTTCACCGGCTTCCACCACCCGCCGGCTCTCTATAGAAACATCCGATGATTTTTCCGTTCCTTGCCATTCATTCTTCTACTGTAGTTTAAATTGTACTACTCTCATGGGAAATGTCAATAGAGATTTGTTAGGGAATAGCGGTAGAGGTTTAGTAATCAGTAATTAGTGATCAGTAGTCAGGGCGCGTTTGACTGTAACGTCTTTTGCGGCCATGCCGCTATCGTTTTAGTAATCGGTAGTCGGTAGTCGGGGCACGTTTGACGACTCATCCCTGTTGTACTTCCACTATAAGGCTCCGACTGCCTCCAATTCCTGACTACCGGCTACTGAGTGGTGACTACTAATTCTCCAGCCCTCGCATCCGTTATTATTTCCAACCGTCTCCAGTTCCTGACTACCAACTACCGACCACCGACTACAAAACCTCCTTTTTCTTCTGCCAGAAAACCATTATAATGAGGTAATAAATGGAGGTACCCACTTATGAATCACGAAACAAAACTCACCGAGAAAGAAATCGAGCTTCTCACCGCCGAGTGCGGGCGCCGAGGGATCCCGCTCGTCGAATGGGAGCGGAGCGCCGAATACTCCATGTGCTTTGCCTGCGGCGAAGGAAATCCCATCGGGCTGCACCTGCATTTCTTCAAAGCCGAAGACGGATGCCTCTCCGTCTTCACACCGAAGAGGGAGCACCAAAGCTACAACGACCGCATGCACGGCGGCCTCATCATGACCTTGATGGACGAGATCATGGGGAACTACCTTTTCCTCAAAGAAGGAACGCCTGCCTACACCGGAAAGATGGAGAGCCGCTTCCGCAAGCCCATAGAAATCGGCGAGACCGTCCTCATCAGCTGCAAGGAAATCAAACGGAAAGGCCACCTCACCGTCCTCACCGCCACCGTCACGCTGGCAGATGGCACCGTAGCAGCGGAGGCGACGTCGCATATGATGCTGGAGTGAAACTCAGGGATAGGATAGGGGATAAGGGATAAGGCGAGCTAGTACCGCGACCGCTGATGTATACATATCGATGCTTTACGCTATCGATTGAGTAGTCGGTAGTCGGTGGTCGGTAGTCGGGGACTAGGGACATGCTGATTAAATCGAAGATTCAGAAATCATAAGAATTTTTATTCATAGCTTCGTTAAGAAAATCCTTAAATAGCTCGCTATTTGCAGATTTCCTTTCCTCGCTCTGAATAAAAATTCAAGAATGATTTCTGAAAACGATTTAATCAGTGTTTCCCTAGCGGCAGCTGGTGACAATAGCAAATGCGAAAATCAGAGGTTTAGTAATCAGTAGCACATAACCATTGTTCCTGCACGCCAAAAGAGCGAAAGGAAATTATTTCCTCTCGCTCTTTTGGCGTGCCATGAACAAATATGATTTTAGCTAAGTCCCATTTCCTTTACCAGCAGGCGAACTTCCTCTTCTGGACACTCTAAGAACTGTGCTATCTCCGGGATATCCA
>CAVHZP010000218.1:0-3972 GCA_963640485.1 bacterium
CGCGACCCTTCTCCAAGGGTCTACTTCTTAAGGCTAGTGCAACATAATGATTCTGACTGCTGGTATTTAAATCCTGGCTTAATAGCATTGCAGAAGAGGGTGCCCGAAGGGCGGGTGATGCCTCGCACTAGCGGTGCGCGCATCCACATTCTCGCTTTTATCAAACGCGGGACGCACTTTGCTCCTCGTGAGATGTGACTCTAGCCGGCTAGCAGCCAGCAGCCAGGAGCTAGAAGCCGCAGCGACATGTATGCACCAGCGACAGCAGCACTAGCACCTTGAACCAATTTATCCACCGTGATAAAATGAACTTGATTCACAAATTTTATTTTTCACGCAAGAGGTAGCGCTATGCTGAGTCAGATACAAGGATTATTTATGACCATGCGGCTTTGGGATGTGCTGGACATTCTGGTAGTCGCATTTTTCTTATATCGCATTTATATACTCATCCGAGACACCCGGGCGACGGCTCTTTTGAAAGGGCTGGTTTTCCTGGGTCTTTTCACTGTCTTCGCCGGGTGGCTGCAGCTCCACGTGGTCAGCTGGATCTTAGACAAGCTCATGACGGTGCTCATCGTGGCGCTGCCTATCGTATTTCAGCCGGAGCTTCGCCGGGCGCTGGAGCAGATCGGCCGCGGGAAATTTTATGTTTCCTCCCGCATGATGAATGATGTGGAGTGGGACCACGTGATCAATGACGTGGTGGAAGCTTCCATGATTATGTCGGCGAATAAGATCGGCGCGCTCCTGGTTTTCGAACGGAGCGTGGGGCTGGACGATCGCATCGACACGGGCATCCGTATCGAAGGGCTGGTTTCCAAGGAATTGTTAGGAAATATTTTCATCGTCAATACGCCGCTTCATGACGGCGCGGTGATCATCCGCGAGAGCCGCATCATGGCAGCCGGCTGTCTCCTGCCTCTGACCAGGGATCACAGTCTTTCCTCGGAGCTGGGCACCCGCCACCGAGCTGCCATCGGCATGAGCGAACAGGCGGACTGCATTGTGGTAGTGGTCAGCGAAGAGACCGGCATCGTTTCCTACACCTATGGCGGCCACATTTATCGCGGCCAGGATGCCGAGAGCCTCCGCAATGTGCTGCGTAACTACCTGGTGAAAGGGAAACCGAAAAATGTGAGCGATGTATTACAGAAATGGAGCCCCCTGAAATGAAGTACACGAAACTGGAATGGTGGCTGCCTAAAGTTCTCTGCCTCATAGCAGCCTGCGCCTTTTGGGTCTATGTGATGAATGAGCAGAATCCCATGGTGGAAAATACCTATACCGTGCCTGTGGAAATCCGCAATCTGGATCGCTCCCTGGTAGCGGTGAATGTGCCGGCGAAAGTGAAGGCGAAGGTGCGCATGCCCCGCAGCGACATGGTTTATATGCGTTCCGATAGCATCAAAGCCTACGTGGACCTGGCGAATATGACTGACGGCGAATTTCCCAATACCCGGGTGCATATCTCCGTGCCCGGTGATGAGAGCGTCATTTCCGTGACGCCGGAATACTTCGACCTGGTGGTGGACACTTACGCAGTGAAGACCCTGCCGGCATCCATCGAAGTCTTCGGCTCGCCGGACGCTAATTTCACAGTGGAAAGCAAGAAAGCCACGCCGGACACTATCACCATCGCCGGCAGCTCTTCCCGCATAGCCGAAGCCAACCGGGCGGTGATTTCCGTCAATGTGGCCGGGAAAGACAAGAACTTTGTAGAATTTGACAGTGTCAATGTGCTTGACGCCAATGGAAATACGGTGACCGGTCTCGACGTGATGCCGAGCCAGGTGAAGATCAATGTCCACATGAAAGAACTAACCAAGCTGGGCAACCTGCCTATGAAAGTGGAAACCACCGGCGAAGTGGAGAAAGGTTACAAGGTCGGAAAGATCACCATCAATCCACCGGTAGTCACCATGACCGCGCCGATCAGCTATTTTGAAAAGAACCAGGTCATCGAGCTCCCCGCCATCGACGTCACCGGAGCCACCGAGACCGTGAGAAAGATGGTAGACATCCCCGTCCCCGAAGGCGGCAGTGCCAGCATAACCAAAGTGATGGTGACGGTGGAGATAGAGAAGGAATGAGTGACTGTAGGGGGGTAGTAATCAGTGATCAGTGATTAGTAATCAGGAGTTGGAGACAGTTGGAGGTTGTCCTGTTAGGGAAACACTGATTAAATCGAAGAATCAGAAATCATACGAATTTTTATGCAATACTTCGTCAAAGAAATCCTCAAATAGGCTCACTATTCTCGGATTCCTTTTCCTCGTCTTGCATAAAAATTCTAGAATGATTTCAGATAACGATTTAATCAGTGGTTCCCTAGCGGAAGTTTGCACCATGACTCAGTAGCCAAATGCGTCCTGACTACTGACCACTGATCACTGATTACTAAACTGATAGCGGAAATCTTGCACCATGACTCAGCAGCTAAACGCGCCCTGATTACTATTTACTAATTGACGAACCAGCTGCCAAGCTGTATGATGGGAAGGTTATTTCAAAAAACATTTGGGAGGAATTCAAATGGTTACATTATTTGGTACCGATGGTGTGCGTGGATTGGTCAATTCCACATTGATGCCGGAATTGGCATACCAGCTTGGTCGCGCAGCCGGTGCGTATTTCTGTAAAAAAGGCGGCAGCCATCGCTTTTTGATCGGCATGGACACCCGTGTGTCCGGCTCTATGTTGACCGCAGCGCTCTCCGCCGGTCTTTGCGCATCCGGCGTGGATGTGGACCTGGTGGGCGTCATTCCGACGCCGGGCATTGCGTATCTCACCCGCACCGAAGGCTACGATGCCGGCGTTGTGATTTCTGCATCCCACAACCCGTTCCCCGATAATGGAATCAAATTCTTCGATAAAAATGGCTACAAGCTTCCTGACAAGACGGAAGAGGAAATCGAAAACATTCTCCGTCACGATGAAGAAATCGCCCGTCCCACCGGCGATGGCATCGGCGTCATCACCCATCGCAGCGAATTGGCAGACAAGTACAGAGCTCACGTGAAATCCACGGTACAGGGAGATTTCAAGGGCATGAAGATCGTCACCGACTCCGCCAACGGCGCAGCCAGCGATTTCCTGCCGGGCATCCTGGCTGAACTGGGCGCAGAAGTGATTCCGATTTTCAAGAGCCCCAATGGCGTGAACATCAATAACGGCTGCGGCTCCACCCATATGGAAACCTTGCAGAAGAGAGTCGTCGAAGAAGGCGCCCTTTGCGGCATTGCTAACGACGGTGACGCTGACCGTTGCCTCTTCGTCGATGAAAAAGGCGAAGTCATGGACGGCGATCACCTGATGCTTCTCAATGCGCTGCAGATGAAAGAAGAAGGCCGCCTCCACGACAACATGGTGGTAGGCACCGTCATGAGCAACTTGGGATTCGGCAAAGCACTGAAAGAACACGGCTGCCAGACCGTCTCTACCCAGGTGGGCGACCGCTATGTATTGGAAGAAATGTTGAAACACGACTACTCCATCGGCGGCGAACAGTCGGGCCATATCATTTTCCCGGAATACAACACCACCGGCGACGGCCTCATCACCGCCGTGCAGACCCTGAAAGTCCTGCGCGAATCTGGCAAGACTATGTCTGAACTGAATCACCTCATGGTCACTTATCCGCAGATTCTGAAAAATGTGGAAGTCTACAGCAAAAACGGCTGGGAAGAAAACGAACTGATCCAGGCCTCTATCCGCGCAGCCGAAGACGAACTCGGCGGTGATGGCCGCATCCTCGTCCGTGCCTCCGGCACCGAGCCCTTGATCCGTGTCATGGGCGAAGCAAAAGAACTCACCCAGCTGGAACGCATCATCGACGACATCGCGTCGGTGGTGGAACACGAACTGGGAGTGGAAAATAATTAGTTTTTGACGCTATCGGTTTAGTAGTCGGTAGTCGGGGCGCATTGACCTGCTGCCCCACTACCGTGAACCGTTTACCGTGTAACCGTA
>CAVHZP010000219.1:0-2146 GCA_963640485.1 bacterium
CTCTATGTAGAAAAAGCGCCAAACGCGCCCTGATCACTAATTACTGATCACTGACTACTAAACCCCAGTGTCCTCACCGCAATCCTTCCAAATACTCTTTCAGCCTCTCCCCCAGTCTCTTCCCGCTTTCTTCGCCCGGCGAGAGGGGAATGAATTTCAGGCTGTAGTCGGCGTCAGCGCCGGCGGGAACTTCTCTGGGGAAGATGGCCCATACTTCTTTCACCGGTCGGCTGTCGCGGAGGGATTCGGCTTCGGTCAGGTGGCGGTAAAATTTCGTATTCATATCGCGGTAGGCGTTGAACTGGCGGCGAAGGCCTTCGCCGCGGTTCTCGTCCTGCCACAGGTAGAGGATGTCGCGGTACTTGAAGTCCACCACCAGCGAGCCCAAATACAAACCATCGCGGTAGGAGTCCATGCGGAGATCCGGCTGGCGGTGGGCGTTGTTGGTGTAGAGCGGATTCTTCATGCGGTCCGTGTCTGCCGAGGCGGCGGGGACGAGGGCGTCGTAGGTGAGGTGGATTTCCTCCGCCCCTTTCCGCATGACGATCACCGTGCCGCTCTCGAGAGACGTGAGGCGGTAGCGGCCTTCCTCTTTCACCACCGACACGCCTTCTTCCACTTCCCAGCCCAGCGCCGAGAGGGCTTTCACGAATTGGAGAAATCCCCAGAGTTCATAGAGCTTGTCGGTGCGTTTCCACTGGAATTGGTAGAAATCGGAGACCGAGAAACTCTCCGCCGGATTTTCCAGATTTTTGTGCAAATCATAGAGCAGCGAATACCGCGGATCGCAGAGCACGTTCAAGGGAATGCGCGCAGGCATTTCATTTTTCGTCTGGTCGAACCACGCGGCCTGGGTGACCTGGTGGATGCCGCTCTTGATGCGCAGCGCCCGGGCCCGATAGTCGCGGAAGCGGGACAGCGCCGACTCGGCGCGGCGGTACTCCTGGTTCTGCTTGTAAGGGAAAAGCTCTTGCTGCCGCTTCTCCAGTTTCTCCACGTGGCCGTCGATTTCATGGACAAACCGCGTGAGGCTCCGGTCGAGCCGCGTCAGGATTGCTTTAGCAAACCGGTTCTCCTCCACGTCATAGGACATGTCGGTGTACGTCACCACCTGGGACGCCGTATTTCGGGGCCGCAGGTACTGCATGGGGATATGGGATCCCGCCGGCGCCACGCCAGTGACAGAAATCTTTTTCTGCCTGAGCACCAGCCGCCGGTTCGCCGTGTGGGACAGCTCGCCCAGCACGTGCACCACCATCCGGTACCGGTCGCTGATGGTGTAGAACCGCAGCAGCATATCCGTGGCCAGCGAGAGGCTGCCTTCCATGGATTTGGAAATATGGATACTCTTTCGCATGAAATCGAAGGAGAGATTTTTGATTTCCTCCACCAATTCCTCGCCCATATCCTGCCAGCTCTGCTTGCCCAGATATTTCGGAAGGATTTCCAAAAGCCCGTACCACGCGCGGCCGCGGCCGGTGACAGTGAGGACGTAGTAGCCCGGCACGAGGGGGAAATCTTCGCCCCGAAAGAGCAACACGTCGCGGCTGCGGGAGGGGCGGATGTAGGTCTGCTCCTCGATGCGCTCTTCGCCGGGGATGGTGACGATGTCCAGGCCGTCCATGGTGAAGCGAAAATCCGGCGGCGCTTCGAAGTGGAGGTACACATCCTGGTTCTCCGTGAGCTGCAGCGCCGGCTCCCGGTCCAGCAGCCCTTCGGGATGAGAGGAGAAATCGGTGAAAGCTGCCGTCTGCCCCTCTTTCTTCCCGAAAGCCACGGAAAAAAGCTGCTTAGAGGGTGTAGCCATAGAGTTTCAGCTCCCCTGCTTTGCGCTTCAGCACCTTCGTGGCCTCCAGGAATTCCGACAAATTTTTGTAGCGGCCCAGGATCGAGGGGAGGCTGCCTTCCAGATTTCCTTTCTCACTCTGCGACAGGAGCGCGGCCAGCTGCTCCGCGGAGCCGCGAAGCTTCGTCAGCACCCGCTGCACCAGCTGGGCGTCCAGACCTTCGCCGCGAGAAAGAGTGTCTTCGGGGATATTCTCCAGATACCGCCCCATCTGGGACGCCACGCGGAAACCGATGCCGTAGGGAACGCCGCTCTTGGCGAAAGCGTCGTTCAGCGCGTCCAGCAGGTCCAGCTCTTTGT
>CAVHZP010000219.1:2401-3935 GCA_963640485.1 bacterium
GCGGCGCCAGAGACGGATTGTAGAGGCGGATGGTGGGCGCCTTTTCCTTTTCCAGGGCGGAAATAAACTGGGCGAAATAGTGCTCCACCCGCGCCAGATTCATTTCATCAAAGCACAGGATGTACTGCTTCGACGGATTCTTCGCCGCATCGATGAGGAGCTCCGCCAGCCCCGTGTCGGCGCTGCGGTACACCATATTCTTCATGTCCACATAGCCCAAAAGGTCGCCGTCATCCATCCACGACGGGCGCACCGGGAGAATCTTCACCTGCGTATCGGGGAGTCCCAGGGCGCGGCCGTAGAGACGCACCAGCGCCGACTTGCCGATGCCGCTTCTGCCCGAGAGGATCACCAGGCGGGAGGCTTTCATGGAAATATGGAAATGGAGCAAATCCTTTTCCTCATACAGCAGGCCATCTGCCGCTGCCGCTTCGCTGAGGCGGGCGAGGAAATCAGATTCGCCGAAAGGTTTCTTCGGCGGCACAGCGGGCGCAACCGGCGGCGTGATTTCTTCTACTTTCTTGCCTTCTTCTTTTTTCACCGGCGCCGGCTGGCTTTCTGGTTTTTCCACTTTCTTCACCGGCTGTGGCTCTGCCTTCTTCACCTGCACCGGCGCTACCGTCATGGGCATGGGCACTGGCCGCTCTTCTTCCATTTCCGAGCCGGCAAATGGATTTCTCGTGACCCCGCAAGCGCGGAGGAGATCGCCGTCCCCCGGCACCGGACGCAGTTTCCCGCGAAGGTCCTTCAAATATCGCCGCGGCACGAACCACAGCGGACTTTCCTCACAGCGAATGATGTGAGACAGAAGCTCCGAATTTCTACTGTCCACCAACGCGAAGCCCAGGGTGTCCTCGCTGATGGGGCGGAAATACGCACCGCCCTCCCCCACCACGCGGGAGTCAAAGGCATCGCTCCCCATGGGCGCGAACACCACCCAGGGACCGATTTTATTTTCAAAATTTTCCGTAGCCGCTACCACCACCGGGCAAGGCCACTCGTTATTCCAGTACCGCTTCGACATACCGGGAATCGGCTTGTCCTGCAGGAGATGGCGGCAGAATTTATTGATGTCCCCATCAAAAGCCGGCGCGTCCAGATTTCCAAAGGCGGGGATCGGATAATAATCGCCGTCCTCATCCATGAAAGGCGTGCGCCCTTCCTTCACCATGTCGTCCAGCACGAAATATTTATTGTTCCGCAGCACCGGCGTGAAGGAAACGAAGCAGTCCCCAAAGATGGACTCCAGATTTGCCAGCGCCGACTCCTCATCCTCGAAGGCATTGTACTCAAATCCGATGCGGCTCATGAAACCGGTGAAGCCGAAGTGCTCGCCTTCCTCAAAACCACGAGGCAGCGGCGACACGGGATCCACAAAGAAACGATAATCCTTCATCCCCGCCTGCGGCGTAGCCCCCTTCACCATGGGACGCACGCGGCCAAGCACCTTCCCATCCGCCGTGCGGACAGACGTATCCTGATAGAAATTTGCCATATTCTTTTTTCCTTTCCGGGCGCAGTATAAGATAGCGGG
>CAVHZP010000220.1:0-3865 GCA_963640485.1 bacterium
GTCAATATTTACGAAGCGTATTTAACTCGCAAAGAAATCAACGAAAAACTCAAATCCCAAATCAAAGATCTTTGCCCTATCTTAATCAAAGGCTCCCTCGAAGAAGCGGGAGCATGAAAGGAGATGTGCCTATGGCGAAGCTCAAGAATTACAGCGGCCGGTACTGTGAGTCGGACTACGAGAATGCATTCATCGCGTTTCTCGAGTCTGTGGGCTGGTCCTATGTAGCGGGGAGTCAGATTTCCCGGAAGTACAGCGATGTGCTCATCGAGTCAGATTGTAAAGATTTCCTCTCGAGGGAGAATCCTGATTTCCTGCCGGAGGAAATCGAGCAACTCTACGACACGCTCCGCCTGGTGGGCGCCGAGAGTGACTTCGCCACGCTCCACAAGGTGTACAAGTGGATGGTGGATGGGATTTCCTTCACGCCCCGGTGCGGCGTCCCGCGGCAGGTGGCGCTCATTGATTTCGAGGAGCCGGAGCAAAACATCTTTCGCGTGGTGAATCAATTCACGGTGGAGTACATGAATAATGGCCAGCGGGAGACCCGCCGGCCCGATGTGCTTCTCTTCGTCAATGGGATGCCTCTCTGTGTCATAGAGCTGAAAAATCCCGCCGATCCGCACGCCACGATCCACGATGCCTGGGAGCAGATTTCCATCCGCTACTGGCGGGACATCCCCCACTTGCTCCACTACTGCCCGCTGGCTTGTATTTCTGACGGCGTGAAGACGAGGCTGGGCACTGTGCTGACGCCGTATGAGCATTTCTACGCCTGGCGGCGGGTGCATGATGGGGATAAGATTTCCACGCTCCCCTTCGCCGAGACGGAGACCATGGTGCAGGGTGTCTATGCACCGGCGCGATTCCTGGAAATCTTCCGGGACTACATTTATTTCCAGGATGAAGTCTTCGACAGTGAAGAGCGGGAGATCGTGTGCCGGTATCCGCAGTTCTTTGCGGCCCGGTTGCTGCGGGGTAGCATCGTGAAGTCTGTGCTTACGGAGACGGGCAAAGGCGGCACCTACTTCGGCGCCACGGGCTGCGGGAAGACTTACACCATGGCCTTCCTGGCGCGGCAGCTGGCGCTTCGTTGCAGCGAGATCCCCGCCATCGGCTCCCCCACCATCGTGATGATCGTGGACCGGGAAGAGTTGCAGGAGCAGGGCATGAAGCTCTTCGCCAAGAGTAAGGAGTTTCTGAATCTGGGCGAGGTGTCTGTGGTGAGGGACAGGCGGCACCTCCGGCAGGAGCTGGGCGCCAGGGAAAGTGGCGGCTTCTACATCTGCACCATCCAGAAATTCTGCGACCGCAAGGATGATAAAATCGGCCTCATCAATGACCGCCGGAATATCATCTGTTTCTCCGATGAGGCGCACCGCACGCAAATCGAACATTCCCGGACGATCCAGTTCAGCAAAGATGCGGACGAGAATATGAGAGCTTTGATTTCCAAGCCCTATGCGAAGGTGCTGAAAGAGGCTCTCCCCCACGCCACGTTCGTGGGATTCACCGGCACGCCTATCGCGGAGACCTACCAGACTTTCGGCGATGAGATCGACCGCTACACCATGGACCAGGCGGTGGCCGACGGCCTCACGGTGTCCATCAAGTACCATCCCCGCATCGCGAAGGTGCTCCTGGACGCGCAAAAGGTGAAGGACATCGAGAGCTACTACAAGCGCTGCGCTGAGGAAGGGGCCACGAAGGAGGATATCGAGGCCAGCAAGAAGGCCATGAGCTCCATGGAGGTGATCCTGGGCGAGCCGTCCCGCTTGGAGCGCCTGGCAGTGGATATCCACGACCATTATATTTCCTCCTGCGAGAAAGAGCCGGAGCGGATCCAGAAGGCCATGGTGGTGTGCTCGAATAGAAAAATCGCTTACGAATTGCTGCTGAAATTTAAGGAGAAGTATCCGGAGTGGTTTGAGGAAAAGACGGTCCCCGATGGCACCAGCGCCACGCCGGAGGAGCTGGATGCCCTGACGCCGCTCCCCTTCCTGGCCATGGTGGCCAGCGTGGGTAGTAATGACCGGAAGGATATGTATGACTATCTGGGCGGCGTGAAGAATGACAAGCGGTCGAAGGATCTGGACGCGGCTTTCAAGCAGGAGAAATCCAATTTCCGCATGGTCATCGTGGTGGATATGTGGATTACCGGCTTCGATGTGCCCTGTCTCACGTATCTCTATAATGACAAGCCACTGAAAAAGCATCTCTTGATCCAGACCATCAGCCGGGTGAACCGGGTGTATCCGGGGAAATCCTATGGCATGGTGATCGACTACATCGGCATCCGCGACAATATGCGGGAGGCTATGAAGCTCTATGGCGGCGATTCCTCCGTGGCGCCGACGGCCGATGATGTGGAGCAGGCGACCATGCTCTTTCGGGAAAATCTGGAAGTGCTGAAAACCTGCTTCACCGGCTACGACCTTTCCCCGTTCCTGGATCCCCGCAGCGACCCGGTGGAGCGCTACCGCCAGCTGGCGAAGGCGGCGGAGTATGTCTTCACGTCCACTGAGGAACTCAGCACCGAAGGAAAAGGCGGCGTGCAAAAGGTTTCCTTCAAGACCTATTTCTTGAAAACCGTGCGGCGCATGCGGCTGGCTTATGATATTTGCCAGCCCTCCGGCGGCCTTTCGGAAAGTGAATCCGCCCTGGCCCAGTGCTTCATGGCCATCGCCGGTTTCGTACGAAAAATGAGTGGCACCACGGAGCTGGATACGGACAGCATGAACCGCGCCGTGGCGCAAATGGTAGAGGAGGCGCTGCGATACAGCAAAGTCGAGAGCGTCCTGGACGCCGGCGATGATGAGGATATTTTCAGCCCCGACTATTTCGAAAAGCTGTCTGATGTGAAAATGCCTGCCACCAAGCTGGAGCTCCTGGTGAAGATGCTCCGCCGGCAGATCCGGGAATACGGCAAAATCAACAGGGTGGCGGCGAAGGCCTACCAGCAAATGCTGGAGGAAACCATAGCCCTCTACCACGAGCGCCGCAAGCACCTCACTGCCGAAGAAGCCGGCGCCACCCAGGAGCAGGCCTCGGAGGACATCATCCGAAACGCCACGGCCCAGGCGCTGGAGATTCTCCGCCAGATGAAGGAAAGCCGCGAAAGCTTCCGCAAGATCGGACTGACTTTCGAGGAAAAAGCTTTCTACGATATCCTCCTCTCCCTGCGGGACCAGTACCACTTTGCGTACGGCGAGGATAAAGAAATCGGCGGCATCATGGTGAATGAAAAGTGCAAAGCTCTGGCGAAAAAGGTGAAGGAAATCATCGACACCCAGTCCTCTTTCTCCGATTGGCTCAATAACCAAAACGTCCGCGATACGCTGAAATTCAATATCAAAATCTGCCTCGTTAAGAACGGCTATCCCCCGCAGTATAGCCCCGAGGTTTTCTCTAAAGTCATGGAGCAAGTGGAGAATTTCGAAGAAAATGCCGATGACCTCCCCACCTATTCCTCCCCGCAGAAGGAAACTACGCACGCTGCCGCAGAAAAGCGGACGCCTTATCATCGCAAATGAAGGCAATAAAAAAAGACCACAGCAGGTGGAGTCCTGTTGTGGTCTTTTTTCTTTTGGCGGTGCAGAATGCAGGCGGTTTCGTAGTCCGTGGTCGGGGCGCGTTTACCTGCTTCGTCAACACCATTTTCCGTTTTCCGTATGTCGTTCCAGCTCCCGCTATCTGCTGCGCGTTCGGACAACGGGTATACGGTAAACGGATCACGGATGTGGGAAAGCAGGTAAGCGGGTCCCGACTACCGACCACCGACTACCGATTACTAAACCGATAGCCCCATTCCCCCACCCACAAAAAAAGACCGCGAACGTATCGCGGTCTTTTTTCATTTTTACTT
>CAVHZP010000221.1:0-3821 GCA_963640485.1 bacterium
GGATGGATTCTATATAGATATGGGAAATATATCCAAGGAAGGAAAAATGCAATTTGCAAATGGGAAGAAACCTGTAAGATTAATTAAACAGTTAATAAAAATGGTGACAAATGAAAATGATGTTATCCTCGACTTTTTTTCTGGTTCAGCCACCACTGCCCACGCTGCAATGCAACTAAATGCTGAGGACGGCGGTCATCGCAAATTTATCATGGTTCAGTTACCGGAAAAGACGGATGAAAAAAGCGAAGCCTACAAGGCAGGCTACTCCAACATCTGCGAAATCGGCAAGGAGCGTATCCGTCGCGCCGGGGATACGATTAAGTCTGAAAGCCCCATAACTACGCAAGATCTCGATATCGGTTTCCGTGTCCTGAAGTTGGACGATACGAATATGAAAGACGTGTACTATGCGCCGGCGGCGTATGAGCAGAGTTTGCTGGACGGGCTGGAAAGCAATATCAAGGAGGACCGCACGGATCTGGATCTCCTTTTCGGCTGCCTTCTGGAGTGGGGGTTGCCGCTGTCTCTGTCTTACCGGTCGGAGACCATCGACGGCTGCACGGTGCATGACTATGACCATGGCGCCCTGATGGCCTGCTTCGACGAGAATATCCCGGACAGCGTGGTGTATGCCATGGCGAAGAAGCAGCCTCTCCGCGCGGTTTTCCGGGACAGCAGCTTCGCCGATAGCCCTTCCAAAATCAATGTGACCGAGATTTTCAAAGAGCTCTCGCCGGATACGTCTGTGAAGGTGCTGTAACGGGAGAAAAATTGTATGAATAAAATGGAAAGGGTATCGGTTGATTTCAAGGAAAACCATTCGCAACCACCGGTTACGAATGGTGAAATGAATCGAGACGGGAGGTGAGGACCATGAGACTACAGTTTAAGCATCAGGCGTTTCAGGCGGAGGCAGCGAAGGCGGTGGTGGATGTTTTCGCCGGGCAGCCGTATATGAATTCGTCCTATTTGATGGATAAAGGCGATGGGCTGTATCAGCAGACGCTGCTGGGGGATGATTTCACCGGCTGGGGGAATTTCCCCATCGTGCCCGCGCTTTCGGATGACCGCATTCTGAAAAATTTACAGAAGGTGCAGCACGATAATGATCTGAAGCTGTCGGAGGCGCTGGAAGGCCGTTTCAATCTGACCATCGAGATGGAGACCGGTGTGGGGAAGACGTACACTTATATCAAGACTATGTATGAGCTGAATCAGCACTATGGCTGGCGGAAGTTCATCGTCGTGGTGCCTAGCATCGCTATCCGCGAAGGGGTGTACAAGTCGTTCCAGGTGACTTGCGACCATTTCGCCGAGGAGTATGGGAAGAAGGTGCGTTTCTTCATCTATAATTCCAAGCAGCTGACGGAAATCGATCGTTTCGCGTCGGATGATTCTATCTGTGTCATGATCATCAATTCCCAGGCGTTCAATGCGAAGGGGAAGGATGCCCGCCGTATCAGCATGAAGCTCGATGAGTTCCGTTCGCGTCGTCCTATCGATATCATCGCGAAGACAAATCCCATTGTAATCATCGATGAGCCCCAGTCGGTGGAAGGGAAGCAGACGAAGGAGAATCTGAAGAAGTTCCACCCGCTGATGACGCTTCGGTATTCGGCGACGCACAAGAAGGATAGTCTGTACAATATGGTTTACCGCCTCGATGCGGTGGATGCGTACAAGAAGCATCTGGTGAAGAAGATCCGGGTGATTGGTATTTCCGAGTCCGGCACTACGGCGACGGAGAGCTATGTGTACTTGGAGCGGGTCAATCTGTCGCAGGCGGTACCGACGGCGACGATTCAGTTTGATTGCAAGGGAAAGAGCGGCGTCCGCAAGGTGACGCGCACGGTGTCGGAGAAAGCGAACCTTTACGATCTTTCGAATGGTTTGGATGAGTATAAAGAGGGTTTCGTGGTGTCTCACATCGATGGGCGCGATGATTCGGTGGAGTTTGTGAATGGCATCAAGATCTGCGCCGGTGATGTGATCGGCCAGGTGAATGAGGATGACTTGCGGCGTTTGCAGATCCGGGAAACGATCCGGGCGCATTTGGAAAAAGAGCGGGCGCTTTTCGGCCAGGGCATCAAGGTGCTGTCTCTCTTCTTCATCGATGAGGTGGCGAAGTATCGTGTCTATGATGCCGCCGGCGAGCCGCAAAATGGTGTCTATGCGAAGATGTTTGAGGAGGAGTATGCGGATATCCTAAGCCAGTGGAAGTTCGGCATCGGAGATGACACGTATCTTGCCTATTTGCGTGCGATTCCTGTGGAGAAGACGCATGCCGGCTATTTCTCCATCGATAAGAAGGGGAAGATGGTGGACTCCAAGCTGACGCGTAAGGAGACTACCACCGATGATGTGGATGCTTACGACCTCATCATGAAGAATAAGGAGTTGCTTCTGGACCGGGACCCGAAGCGTTCGCCGGTGCGTTTCATCTTCTCTCACTCTGCGTTGCGGGAGGGCTGGGATAATCCCAATGTGTTCCAGATTTGCACGTTGAAGCAAAGTGCCAGCGATGTGCGCAAGCGCCAGGAGGTGGGCCGCGGTCTGCGTCTTTGCGTGAACCAGGCGGGCGAGCGCATGGATGCCGAGAAGCTGGGGAAAGAGGTGCAGGAGGTGAATCTCCTCACTGTCATCGCCAGCGAGAGTTATGAGAGTTTTGCCGATGGGTTGCAGAAGGAAATCGCCGAGGCTGTGGCTGACCGTCCGCAGAAAATGACGCAGGATTTCCTGGAAAATAAGGCGCTGAAAGATAAGAACGGAAATCAAGTGACTATCGATAAGAGCCTGGCAACGGTCATCTATAATGGTTTGGTTCGGAAGGACTACATCGATGATGATGGTCATTTCACAGAAACCTACTATGAAGACAAGAAACGCGGGGAGATCCGATTGCCGGAGAAAGTGGAGGCTTACCGTGAATCTCTTCTCACTCTCTTTGATATCGTCAGCGATGGGAAGACTGTGATGGTGGAGAATGGCCGTAGCAATAATGTGGAGCTCAAGGTGGATGATAAGAAGCTAGCGATGCCGGAGTTCCAGGCGCTGTGGAAGCGGATCAATGGAAAGACCACCTATGTGGTGGATTTCGATACGGAGGAATTGATTCAGAAGGCGATTTCTTCCCTTGATAGCCATTTGCAGGTGTCGAAGATTTATTTCAAAGTGGAGTCCGGCACCATGGATCGCATCGACTCCAAGGATGCGCTACTATCCGGTACGGCTTTCGTGCGGGAGAAGAATTCGTCCTACGGCCGGAAGGTGGCTGCCGGTAGTCGGGTGAAATATGACCTCATCGGGAAACTGGTGGAGGAGACGAAGCTCACCCGCAAGGCGGTGGTGCGGATCCTGAAAGGCATCCGGCCTGACGTGTTCCGCCAGTTCCAGGACAATCCGGAGGAATTTATCTTGAAGGCGGCGGCGCTCATCAATGATGAGAAGGCGACGGTCATCGTGAATCACATCACTTACAATGTGCTGGATGATCACTATGATAACCGGATTTTTACGGAGCCTACTATGAAGGGACGTTTAGGCGCCAATGCTATGAAGACGAAGAAGCATATCTATGACCATCTCCTCTATGACTCTGATAAAGAGAAGGAGTTTGCTGATGAGCTGGATACCAGCAGCCAGGTGGCAGTCTATGTGAAGCTCCCTAGCGGTTTCTATATTTCCACGCCGGTGGGTCACTACAACCCGGACTGGGCCATTGCTTTCTATGAAGGCAATGTGAAGCATATCTATTTCGTGGCAGAGACAAAGGGCTCTATGCGCTCTATGGACCTTCGCCCCATCGAGCAGGCGAAAAT
>CAVHZP010000222.1:0-3810 GCA_963640485.1 bacterium
TATCCCTTATCCCCTATCCCTTATCCCCTATCCCTTATCCCCTATCCCCTATCCCTTATCCCTTATCCCTCACAGCAAAAAAGCCATGAGCTCCCACAGAGCCCATGGCTTTTATCATGCACAAAATTATTTATGTTCGAAAATATCGACTCGTCTTTCGTTAGCGGAGGTGCTGCTGCCTTCGGAGCCTTTCACCATTTCCACCAGCTGGTCTTCGTCCACGCCTTGCGCCACAGCGTATTCCTTCACGCTCTGGATGCGGGCGGCGGCGAGTTCCTTATTGTAGGTGGCGCTGCCGGTGGCATCGGCGCGGCCCACGAGTTTGAAAGTGTGGCCGGTTTCCTTAGCCTTTTTCACGAAGGCGTCGATGTTGATTTTCTGATCAGCTCTCACGTCCGCAGAGTCCACGTCGAAATTGACGCTGCCGATGTAGTAATCATTTTCCGGAGATTTCACCGGTTCCACTTCGGTCGCTTCCGTGCCGCCGTTTTTGCGAACCACGGTGACTTCCGACGGTTCTTCGTCTTCATAGTCGTAGTTTTTGGAAATGACAATGTCATCTTTTTCTACAGGGTCATGGCCGCCGAATCGATAGGACACACCGGCCAGGAATCCTTTGTAAGACACATTGCGGTCGCTGGTGCCGCGGGTATTGAGGTAGCGATAGCCTGCGGTAATGTCCAGGCTGCGGTCCACGGCCATATTCACGCCGGCTTCCCACATGGACGTGTCTTCGGTGCCCACAGCGCCTTTGGCGTAGACGTCGAGCACGTCAGTCACCGGCTGGCGGGCTACCACGCCGAGCTGGAAAATATTATTGGTGGATTTGCCATGATTCAGACTGGAAGAGGGGAAATCCTTCATAGCGATGCGGTTCCATCCGGCAAACGCTGCCACCTGGGGATGGAGAGAGTAGAGCGCATTGATTTCATTCATATTTCCATTGGTGTGGTCGGTATGCAGGCCGGTGTACTGGTACTGGGCCGCCCACTTGCCGTTGATTCCGTAGGTCGCGCCGCCAAGGAAATTCCATTCGCCGCCGGAGCTGTAATTTCTCATCCGGGTAGAAGCATCCCACATGCCCACATTGAGTTCCACTTCCCCGGGACGGAAGGTGGTCTGCGGCGAAGCGTAAGCTGCGGTAGAAATCGCCGTCAATGCGGCCAGGATTGCCAAAGTCTTTTTCATATGCATCATAGTCACCTCACGAAAATGAACTATATTTTTAAATTTGTTTCATTATAGCATTTTTTAGAGGGAAATAAAAAGGGTGATTTGAGGGATAGGAGATTGGAGATTGGCGCTGGTGATTTAGGGATAAGGGATAGGGGATAGGGGATAAGGCGCGTTTAATTACTTTCTCATCTTAGCCGTGAACTGTTTACTGGGTAGCCGGTTCACGGCTACAAGGGGAACGCCGGTAAATGCGCCCTTATCCCTTATCCCCTATCCCTTATCCCTAACCCGATAGCGCTAACCCACACTATTTCTTCATCATATCCTGCATCTCTTCGATCATGCCGACGTTGCCGCTCTCGATGAGGCGGCGGAATTCGTCGAGCTGGTCCTTGATTTCCTTGGACATTTCCGGGAATTCCGGCGCGATGTCTTTCAGGGCTTTCAGGACGATCTGGGAGACCACGTAGCGGGTGAACCACTTGTTATCTGCCGGCACGATGTACCAGGGTGCCGCTTTGGTGGAGGTTTCGGAAATCATTTCGCTGTAGAGTTCCTGGTATTTATCCCAATACCGGCGCTCGTTGATGTCGGACATGGAGAATTTCCAGTTTTTCTTTTTGTTGAGGATGCGTTCGGCCAGGCGATCGCGCTGTTCGTCTTTGGACACGTGGAGGAAAATTTTCACCACATGGAAGCCATTTTCCCCGAGGTACCGTTCCCAGTCTTTGATCTGGCGGTAGCGGGTGTCCCAGATATTTTTATCGATTAACGCCTTCGGTAGTTTCCCCTGGTGGATCAGGTCATGGACGCGGGTCACGATGACATCCTCGTAGTGGGAGCGGTTGAAAATGCCAATGTCCCCACGGCGCGGCAGGGCTCGGTTGATGCGCCACATGTAATCGTGGTCCTTCTCCTCGCTGTTTGGCTGCTTGAATGAAACCACATGCACCCCGTTGGGATCCATACGGGAAAATACGTGCTTAATGGTGCCGTCTTTTCCGGCGGCGTCCATGGCCTGCAGGACAATGATGAGCCCGTAAGTGCTCTGGGCATAGAGCTTCGCCTGCTGCAGGGACAATTCCTCTAAGGCTTCCGGAAATGCTTGCATCTTCACCGCGTCCTTATCGATTTCCACATCGCAAGCCGTGGCGATTTTCTTCAGATTCACCTTCTCGCCTTCCTTGGCGCGGTATCTGTCGATGTCAATTTTGATTTCCGGTAATTTTTCTTCCAAATTTTCCATGATTTCTCTCCTTGCGTAAAAGGGATAAGGGATAGGGGATAGGGGATAAGGGGTAGTGCGGCGCACAAATTAAAAAGCGCCGTCATTTGGGAAATGCCTCCATTTCCCGCTATTACCAAACAAGCCAATAAAGGTTATACGGTAAACGGATTACGGTCGTGGAAAGGCAGCAAAACGCGCCTTATCCCTTATCCCCTATCCCTTATCCCTAAATCTCCACAGCTAAATCCATCTACTCCCGTCCACCGCTCTTTTCGATAGCTTCGTGTATTTCCTCCAAACTCTTCACGTCCACCGAGGCCAGGAGTTTTTTGAATTTCTCCAGCTGCTCCGCCACTTCCGGGGCGAGCTTGGGATATTGAGGATTGATTTTCCGGAGCGCCGACAGGGTGATCTGTGCCACCAGGTAGCGGGTGTACCACTTATTATCTGCCGGAATGATGTACCACGGCGCGTAGTCCTTCGAGGTCTTGGAAATCATTTCGCCGTAGAGTCTTTGGTACTCGTCCCAATACTGCCGCTCATTGATATCGGACATGGCGAATTTCCAATTCTTCTCCTCTTTGAAAATCCGCTCCATCAGCCGCTTCTGCTGCTCCGCCTTGGACACGTGGAGGAAAATTTTCACCATAGGAAATCCGTTCTTCGCCAGATATTTTTCCCAATGGTTCAGCTGCTCGTAGCGCTCTTCCCAGATGTCTTTGTCGATGAGCTCCTCCGGAAGCTGCCCCTGGTGAATGAGATCGTGAATACGGGTGACAATGACATCCTCGTACTGGGAGCGATTGAAAATCCCGATGGCCCCGCGGGACGGGAGGGCCTTATTGATGCGCCACAGGTAATCGTGGTCCCGTTCCTCCGCACTGGGCTGCTTGAAGGCCTCCACCTTCACCCCCGCCGGATTGAGCGACGCGAAGACGTGATTGATGGTGCTGTCCTTTCCCGCCGCATCCATGGCCTGCAACACCACAATGAGGCCGTAGGTATTCTGCGCGTAAAGCTTCTCCTGGAGCTCCTTCATCTTTTCGATGGCTTCAGGGAAATAGATTTCCTTCACCTTCGCCTTCTCGATCTTCACGTCGCAAGCGGTGGGATAGTCCGAGAGCTTCACTCGCGCCCCCTCCCGGACGCGATAGCGCTCGATGTCCACTTTTTCTTCCATTGCAACACCTCCTTGGTTCGTTGCTTTTATTATAGTGCATCTGAGAGATAAGGGATAGGGGATAAGAGTTTAGGGATAAGGGATAAGGGATAGGGGATAAGGGGGCTATTGCGGCTATCGCCGATCTCACATATCTGTGCAGCTCCTGGCTGCTGGCTGCTAGCTGCTGGTCGGCTAGAGGCACATCTCAATAATATGCAAAGAGCGTCCCGCATGTAACGAAAGC
>CAVHZP010000223.1:0-2500 GCA_963640485.1 bacterium
GAAGAGCGTGCCCGTTCCTATACCTTACCCCCTTCCTCTGGAAGGGGGAGGGCCCAAAGGGCGGGGGTTGGCTCCCTAGCGGCAAACGCTCGAGCAACACAAGTTCTAACACGGTCTGATTTCTATCGTCTGACTGTCTAATTGTCTCAAGTCGGACCACGGTCACACGGTTCATGGCCACGATGAGCAAGCAACTAAACGCGTCCCGACTACCGACCAATGACTACCGACCACTGACTACCGACCACTGACCACTGACTACTAATTACCAACCCACTATTCCAAAGGAGGTATTATATGGATAAACTCATGACACTCTGTGAAGCTATGATTCACTACGATCGCGGCGATGCCCGTAGAATTCACCATTTCCTGAAAGTCCACGCCTTCGCCCACCAGATCGGCATGGAAGAAGGCCTGGACCCGGAGACCCTTCTCATTCTGGAAGCTGCCGCTTACGTGCACGACATCGGCATCCATCAGGGCGAAATCAAATTCGGCAGAAACGACGGCATGATCCAGCAGCAGCTGGGACCCGATGAAGCCCGCCCCATGCTGAAGCGTCTCCATTTCTCACCTGACGAAATCGAAAGAATCTGCTGGCTGATTGCTCATCACCACTCCTACGGCTCTATCGACGGCCCGGATGCTCAGATCCTTGCCGAAGCGGACATGCTGGTGAACCAGTTCGAAGACGGCGCTTCCCAGGAGCAGAACGAAGCCCTCTACAAGCGCCTCTACAAGACCGAGACCGGTAAGCGTCTCTTCCGCGAGCTTTACATTGAGACCTACGACCCGGTAAAGAAATGAGAGACACATCCCTTGTATTTCCCGTAGACCGGGAAGGGCGCATCCTTTTGGGGCGCAAACGCCGGGGCATGGGCTTCGGCAAATGGAATGGTTTTGGCGGGAAACTGGAAGACGGTGAGACCATGCGCCAGTGTGCAGCGAGGGAGCTTCACGAAGAGTGTGGTCTCACCATCGCGCCAAAGGACCTGGAAATGGTGGGGGACTTGTATTTCCATCAACCATCAGATACCACATGGTCCCACGCGGGCATCATCTATTTCGCCAGAAACTGGAGCGGTACGCCATCCCTTTCTGAAGAAATGGAGCCCCGCTGGTTCCATCCCGACGAATTTCCCTATGAAGAAATGTGGATGGCGGACCGCATTTGGATTCCCATGATCCTTTCGGGAAAGAAAATCCGCGGCACCGTATACTTCGCCGCCGACGGCGATACGGTTTACGATTATGAATTTGAAGAAATGAAGTGAGGCGCTTATGGAAAAGAAAACTTGGCCAGAGCGCCTCCTTTTTTGGTTTGACGGCGCCAAAAGAGAACTCCCTTGGCGCGAGACGAAGCCGAGAAATCCTTACCATGTGTGGGTCTCGGAAATCATGCTGCAGCAGACCCGTACCGAAGCGGTGAAGCCCTATTTCCACAGCTGGATGGAGCGATTTCCCACCATTGAAGCCCTGGCAGAGGCGGACGAATCCGAAGTCCTTCATGCCTGGCAGGGGCTCGGCTACTATAGCCGCGCTAGAAATCTTCACAAAGCGGCTAAAATTCTCAAAGAAAATTATGGCAGTGCTATGCCCAAAAATCTGGCGGATGTGAAAGCCCTTCCCGGCATCGGTGACTACACTGCCGGCGCCATTCTCTCCATGGCATACGGCGCCCACGAAGCGGCCATTGACGGAAATGTACTTCGTGTCTATGCCCGTCTCTATAGCGTAGAAGAAGATATTTTAAAGAGCGCCGGCAAAAAGAAAATTACCGCTCTCGTAGAAGAGACGCTCCCGGAGCGTGCCGGCGATTTCAATGAAGCCCTCATGGACCTGGGCGCGGAAATCTGCATTCCAAAGCATCCCCGCTGCGAAGCCTGTCCCATTTCCACTTTTTGTAAGGCTTTAAAAGAAGAGAAAACAGATAGCCTTCCCTATCGCACACCGAAAAAGCCACAGCAGGAACTCGCTGCCGCCTGCGCCATTTGCATCAAGGGAGGAAAAGTTCTCCTTCACCTCCGCCCGGCGAAAGGTATGCTTGCCTCTATGTGGGAATTTCCCATGGCCCTTGCACAGACGGCAGAAGAAGGACGAAAGGAAATAGAAAAACTCCTCCAGGGAAAAGCGAGCCAGGACCTTTGGCACTACTCCCACGTTTTCACCCATCGCATCTGGCACATGATTGCCTACGAAATGGAAACCATAGAAGTCCCCGAAGGCGACTACCGCTGGTTCACGCCGGAAGAATACAAGCAGATCCCCCTGGCAGGACCTCATGCAAGGCTGGCGGCGTTTGCAGAGAAGTTGGTTTAGGGGCTAGAGGGTTAGTAATCAGTAGTTAGTGGTCAGTAATCAGGGCGCATTTTCCGCTATGCAACCTCCTTCCCCTGGAAGGAGGGGCACCGCGGAAAGCCCTCTTCTCAGAAGAGGGTGCCCGAAGGGCGGGTGATGCCTTCGCTAATTACTAAACCGATAGCCGTATCATCTCCAT
>CAVHZP010000224.1:0-3799 GCA_963640485.1 bacterium
CGGCGTATTTCTATCCGGAGGCCTGCCGCGACCCTTCTCCAAGGGTCTACTTCTTGAGGCTTGCGTAACATAATGATTCTAGCTGCGGGTATTTAAGTTCTCAACTTAATAGCATCACCCGCCCTACGGGCACCCTCTTCAGAGAAGATGGCTTGGTGCGCCAACCTCCACCGCTTCGCGGTCCCCCTCCTTCCGGAGGAAGGAGGTTACACTGCGGAAGGCGTACCAATCGACTACCGACTACCGACCACCGACTACCAATTCCCCATCCCTTTCTCTATAAAACATAAGAGGAAAAGTATTTCATAGGATTTCTATCTTAAACATGGTACAATAATAAACAAAATATATTTCCGTAGAAATAAATTATAAATGAAAGTTGGTACAACGATGGCGGGACGTAGCGAAGCTCCGATGGAATATGAGCGCCGGGACACCGAGCAATTTTTGCAAATGATTGCTCCTCAGTATCTGGGCGTATTTGTGGTGGACCGGAAGACGGATACATTCCGTGAACTGGTGCGTCCCAGCTATAGCAAGAAGACGGATAATGAGGAAAAACATTTCTCCAAAGGTATGGAGATCTATCGGGACCGCTATATCGCGCCGGCGGATTGGGAAAGCGTAAATGCCTTGCTGGACTATGACCAGATCTATGCCGTGTTGGCGAAGGGGCAGGAGGTCAATGCGTCTTACCGGAAGAATGATGGCTCTTTCATCCAGCTCCGGGTGGGGCGCTACTCGGAGAAGGAAGAGGAGAAGGATCTCTCCATCTGGCTTTTTTCTGATGAAAGTCTGGAGTACCAGAATCAGTTCGGGCTCACGGATTCGGTGTCCGACTTTTTGCATGCCTCTGTGACTGCCGGCCTCTGGTATGATGAATTTGACACCAAAGGAAATCTGGTCCGTTGCATCTGGTCGCCTTCTTTCAAAAAAATCGTGGGCTGCGATTATCCCTTTGCCGTATTGGATTCCTGGGATAGCTGGTTCGAAAAGATTCATCCGGAGGATCAGGCCTACGTGAATCGGGAATACCAAAAGCATATTTTCGGTGAAAAGGGAAAAAGCAGCTACGATATCGAGTATCGCCTGCGGGATGGCAAAGGAATCTATCACTGGTACCGGGACACCGCGTATATCAGCCGAAGAGCGGACGGCACACCGGTTTGCGCCAATGGCATGGTCATCCAGGTGGATGAAAAGCACGAGGCCGACCAAAAGATGCAGGAGGCTTTCAAACGGGAAGAAAAGCAGAGAAAGCTGCTGGAAGAATACCAGGCGAAGCAGGAGGAGCAGTTTGCTATTTTTGACGCCCTGTCGGATACCTACGCCAATGTGCTCCTGGTGGATATGGAGCACGAAAAGGTGAAAGTGCTGAAGACCAATGGTTTCGTGGAAAGAACCCTTTTCAATCAGGGCGAAGGCACTTTTTATGATCATCGCACTGTGGCGACGGAGTATGTAAAGACCCGTGTGCATCCCGATGACCAGGAGATGATGATGGACGCCATCAGTCCCGAACGGGTGCGGGAAGAACTCTCCCATAGCGACGAATACACCGGCAACTACAGCATCCAGGAAGATGGCGTGCGGAAATATTACCAGTTCAAATTCGTGAGATCCAAAGAGGTGCCCTACATCATCGCCGGTTTCCAAAACGTGGACAGTATCACCCAGGAAGTGCAGCAGCGCCGGGCGCAGATGGAAGCCCTGTGCCTGGACTATACCGCCGTTTTCAACTGCGACCTCATGAATGACACCATGACCGTGGTGAAGGTGAAAGATTCTGCCCATGCCAGTGGAAATATGGCACACACCAGCTCCTTCTCCCACTGGATTTCTTACTCCTTCAAGCATATGGTGATCAAGGAGACGGCGCCCCATTTCCTGGAAGAACTCGATCGCCATCACCTGATGGACTACCTCTCCACCCATGAGAGCTTCGTTTCCCGCCACCGCGCTACGCCCAATAGCCAGGGCATGGAATTTTTCGAAATCCGCGTGGTGCCGGTGTATAGAAATGAAACGTCCTTCCAGGTCATGTTTGCGTACCGTCCCATCGATGATCTGGTGGCAGCGGAAAAGAAACAGCAGGAGCAACTCTCTCTGGCACTGGCAGCGGCTGAGCAATCCAACCGCGCGAAGACCACATTCCTCAATAATATGTCTCACGACATCCGGACGCCGATGAATGCCATCATTGGCTTCACCGCCCTGGCGCAGACCCATATCGAAAGCAGAGCTTTGGTGCAGGATTATCTGGCAAAAATCAATACCTCCTCCACCCACCTCCTCTCCCTCATCAATGACATCCTGGACATGAGCCGCATCGAAAGCGGCAGCGTGAAATTGGAAGAGAAACCGGTACATATCCCGGACCTCCTTCATGATTTGCGCACCATGATCCAGGGCCTGGTGAACTCGAAACAGCAGAATCTGTACATCGACACCCAGGATGTAGAGCATGAAGACGTGGTGATCGACAAGCTCCGCATGAACCAGGTGCTTCTCAATATCGTCAGCAACGCCATCAAATTCACACAGGCCGGCGGCGATATCATCATCCGCCTCGTCGAGAAACCTTGTGCCAAGAAAGGCTACACCACCTACGAATTTACCATCAAAGACAATGGCATCGGCATGTCGGAGGAATTTATTTCTCACGTCTTTGATACCTTCGCCAGAGAATACACATCCACTGTCAGCGGTATCCAGGGCACCGGCCTGGGCATGGCGATTACAAAAAATATCATAGACATGATGGGCGGCACCATCGTGGTGGACAGTGAAGAAGGAAAGGGTACCCAATTCACCGTCACACTGGATATGCGCCTTGCCAATGAAGCCATCATCTACAACCCGATCCCCGAACTCCAGGGCGCCCGTGCCCTGGTGGTGGACGACGACATCAATACCTGCCGTAGCGTGTGCAAGATGCTCCGCAGCATCGGCATGCGTCCCGACTGGACCGCTTCCGGCAAAGAAGCCATCCTTCGCGCTCAGGACGCGTCGGAACTTAGGGATGAATACAAAGTTTTTATCGTGGACTATCTCATGCCCGACATGAACGGTATCGAGGCCGTGCGCCGCATCCGCAAAGTCATCGGCGAAGACATCCCCATCATCGTCCTCACCGCCTACGACTGGGCAGACTTTGAGCGCGAAGCCAGAGAAGCCGGCGTCACCGCTTTTGTAGCAAAGCCGATCTTCATGTCCGAACTCCGCGCCGTCCTCACCAAACCGGCCAACGAGACGGAAGTACCGAAGCTGGTGGAAGAGGAAACCTACGATTACAGCGGCAAGCACATCCTTCTGGTGGAAGACAATGAGCTGAACCGGGAAATCGCCACCGCCATTCTGGAAGAAACCGGCATGACCATCGACACCGCCGTCGATGGCATCGAAGCCGTTTCCATCATGAGCAAAGCGCCGGAAGACTATTACGACCTGATCCTCATGGATATCCAGATGCCTAGAATGGACGGCTACACTGCCACCAGAGAAATCCGCACCCTGCCGAACAACAAGAAAGCCAATATCCCCATCGTAGCCATGACCGCCAACGCCTTCGACGAAGACCGGAGAAAAGCCTTCGAGACCGGCATGGATGGCCACATCGTGAAGCCGATTGCCATCAAGGAAATTGCGAAAGTGCTTGATGAAGTATTTGGAAAATAAGCAGCTCCGCGTCTCTGATTTCTTGCGACCGTAATCCGTTCACCGTGTAACCGTTTACCGTTTCTGCGAAAGCAGGAGCCTTGAAAAAAAGATTTCAAGGCTCCTGCTTTTTGTGCTGTAC
>CAVHZP010000225.1:0-3799 GCA_963640485.1 bacterium
TGCACCATTGGGCTGGTCAGAAATTCAGATGGCGATTTAATCAGTGTTTCCCTAAAGGAAATACAGCTAAATGCGTCCCGACTACTGACCACCGACTACTCTCTTGAGGAAATATTTTTTGATTCATAGTTTCATTGATAGAGGATATAGAAATGGCACAGAAATTACAGTTTTTCGTGGCCGGCCTGGGGCGATTCGGCATCAGCGTAGCCACCACGCTGGAGAAAATGGGCTACGATGTGATGGCCATGGACAGCGATGAAGAAGTGGTGCAGGACCTGTCGGACACTTTGGGCTATGTGGTCTGCGCCGATTGCTCCGATGAGAAGAGTCTCATCGCCATCGGTGCCGGCAACGCGGACATCGCCGTGGTTTCCGTAGGCGATCTGTCGGCCAGCCTCATGACCACCCTTCTTTTGAAGGAAATGGGCGTCAAGAAAATCGTGGTGAAAGCGCTGAATGAGATTCACGGCAAGATGTTGCAGAAAATCGGCGCCGATAAGATCATTTATTCGGAAAAAGAAATGGGCGTCCGCGTGGCGCACAACCTGATTTCTCCGGGCATCGTGGACTATATCGAGATGGAAAATAATATCACCATCCTCTCCATCCATGTGCCGAAGGACTGGGTGGGCAAGACCCTGATCAGCAGCGATGTGCGCCGCAAGTACAATATCACTGTCGTGGCCATCAAGCGGGCGGGTGAAATGTTCGTCAATCCGCGGCCGGATATGCAGATGGAGTCCGATGACATGCTCGTCATCCTGGGCGATACGGAAAGCGTGAAGCGGGTCACGGTGACGCTGGAGCAGTAGGGGGAAGAGATCAGTAGTCAGTAATTAGTAGTCCGTGATTAGTAGTCATAGTCAGGGCACATTTGACACTCCCATGGAAAATGCGTCCTGACTACCGACTACCGATTACCGACTACGAAATCTCCCATTCCCGTATTCGTTGCCGGTCTCCAACGGGCACTCTCCCCCTGACTACTGATTACTAACTGCTAGCCGCAAAATCCCATATTGTTCGTGTCCCTTAGTCCTTGAATTTATCCATTTTTTTATGGTATCATACATGTAATTATGTTTTTACATATATAGCATTTCCTCGCTTTGGCGCTGGAAATGATTTCCTATAACTATAATAAAAAATCGAGTATTATCTTTGTACAGGAGTGATTCCGTTTGGAAAAGTTAGTGATTCATGGCGGCAAGCAGCTGCATGGCCGTGTTCGTGTGTCCAGCGCTAAAAATGCTGTTCTTCCCATTATTGTAGCGACTCTTCTTCCCGAGACGCCGGCTTCCATCGTAGACGCGCCGAATCTGGACGATGTGTCCACTATCTGCAGCGTTCTGGAGTCTTTGGGCGTGGAAGTGAAGAAGGAAGACAATGTACTTACTTTCGATGCATCCCATGTGGATAAGAGTGAAGCTTCCTATGAACTCATGAGCCGCATGAGAGCGTCTTTCCTCATCATGGGGCCGCTCCTGGCGAAGAAGGGCCACGCGAAAATTGCCCTCCCCGGAGGTTGCATGATCGGTAGCCGCCCCATCGACCTTCACTTGAAGGCTTTTGAAGCACTGGGTGCAGAAATCAATGTGGGCAACGGTTTCGTGGAAGGCTATGCGCCTCACGGACTCAAGGGGACCACGATTTACCTCGATTTCCCTAGCGTCGGCGCTACGGAAAATATCCTCATGGCCGCAGCCACTGCCGAAGGCCGCACCATCATTGAAAATGCAGCGGAAGAGCCGGAAATCGTAGACTTGGTGACATTCCTGAACTCCATGGGCGCCAACATCAAAGGTGCCGGTACCAATGTGATCCGCGTAGAAGGTGTGAAGAAGCTCGAAGGCGTGGCACACACCGTCATTCCGGACCGTATCGAAGCGGGCACTTTCATGATTGCCGCAGCCATGGCCGGCGGTGATGTGGTGATTGAAAATGTATTGACCGAACACCTGAAGCCGCTCCTGGCAAAGCTCAGCGAAGCCGGCGTGAAGGTGATTAAAGACATCGACAGCGTTCGCGTCATCAGCGATGGTCATATCCGCTCCACTGATATCAAAACACTGCCCTATCCCGGATTTCCTACGGACCTGCAGGCGCAGTTCATGGCGCTCATGACCGTCGGAAATGGCGTGAGCCGCGTGACGGAAACGGTATTTGAAAACCGTTTCATGCATGTAGGCGAATTGCAGCGCATGGGTGCCTCCATCCAGGTGGAAGGCCGCTGCGCGACGGTACAGGGCGTACCTTTCCTCACCGGTGCTTTCGTAAGAGCCACCGACCTCCGTGCCGGCGCGGCGCTGACCCTGGCAGGGCTGGCGGCTCGCGGTGAGACGGAAGTAGGCGAGCTTCATCATATTGATCGTGGTTATGACCATCTTGTAGAAAAACTGCAGGGGTTAGGAGCAGACATTGTCCGTGTCGATCGAGACTAAGGGGTTGGCGGAAAAGGCCAGAAAATTATCGTCACAGAAATCGCTTCTGGACTGGATCGGTGCCGTAGGCTCCGAAGACATCGGTGTCGATATCGGCACCACCAATGTGGTGGTCTATATCAAGCACAAGGGCATCGTATTTCCTGAATCCTCTGTGATTGCCAGAAATGAAATAACAGGAGAGTATTTCAACTACGGCACCAAAGCAGAGGAAATGGAAGGCAAGACGCCGAAAGAAATACAAATCATCCGTCCCATCCGCCATGGTGCTATCATCGATTACAGAGGCGCGGCGTATCTTTTGAATTCCATAGTGAACCAGTCTTACCTGCGCGGGATGTTCTATCACCCGCGACTCATGATGTGCGTTTCGAGGGGAATCAATAGCGTGCAGAGGCGGGCTCTTTTGGAAGCTGCCGTGGCCATGGGCGCCAGGAAGACCGTATTGATTGATCAGCCTTTGGCGGCGGCCATGGGCCTTGGCTTCACCGGAGAGGGAAGAGAAGGCGCCATGGTAGTGGACCTGGGCGGCGGTTCCACGAAGGTGTCTGTGCTTTCGAAGAATGGCATCGTAGTGAGTCATTTCTCTACGGAGTCGGGCTTGGAAATGGATCAGGCTATCATGAATGTCATTCGCGACAAGTACCACATCCGCATCGGCCGTAAGGAAGCGGAAAATGTAAAAATGGCACTGGGGGCTGCCTGGGACTTGGATCAGGCGCCGCGGGTGGCAGAGACATTCGGTCTCTCTCTCTCGTCGGGCTGCCCCGTGAAAATCGCAGTCACCGGCGAAGACGTAGCCAATGCCATCAATCCGATTCTGTATAAAATTTTCAGAAATGTGCACGATGTGCTGCAGCGCACACCGCCGTCTCTTTTGGCGGCGATTCGCGAGACGGGCATCATGCTCGTCGGCGGCGTGGCGCAGCTGAAAGGCATGGATGAACTCATCACTCGCGTCACTGGCATCACCGCCCGCGTGGCCGAGCGTCCGTCCTACGTAAACGCCATCGGCGCCGGCACTTCGCTGGAGTATATCAATGATTTCAGAGACTCACTGCAGGACTTGCATTGAGAAATATATTCGAGGGGATATAACTTTTTGTTATGTCCCTTTTTTATTCCCGGGAAACACGGATAATGATTTATTAGTGCTATCTTTTTGAAAAAATGGTACAATGAAATGTATTAGTAAATGATGTAAGATTTTTGGGGAAACAGAGCTGGAGGCAATAGCGGATGCGAGAGATGTAGATTTCGTAGTCGGTGGTCAGTAGTCGGTAGTCAGTGGTTAGGGAAAAACTGATTAAATCGCTTTTCATCTGACTTTCTGGCCCAATGGCGCAATACTTCGT
>CAVHZP010000226.1:0-3782 GCA_963640485.1 bacterium
GATTTCCTTTCCTCGTCTTGCATAACAATTCCAGTATAATTTCAGATAACGATTTAATCAGTGGTTCCTTAAATGGAGGATACTTATGAATTTTTTGAAAGAGTTTTTTAGTTCTTGGCTGAATTGGCTATTTATTTTATTGTTTATCGGTGCGGCGTTTTGCTATGTTACTTATTTTTATAAAAGGATTTCGGCGAAGTCGGAGCTTCTTGCCCGGAGTGCGACAATCCTTGGAAAGTATAATCAATCAAACATCCAGAGCTATTACGGAGCGCTGGATGCAGAGCTTGCTGCCGATGAAATCTTGAAGCCGGTGTGGGCGAAATATAAGAAGAGTCTGGCCTTTATTCCCAAAGATAATGCAGTGACGGTGTACTCCACGGTGGATGCATCGGAGTATCTGTATCCGGCGGCTTTGCTTGGCGGGCTCAATACCGGTTTCTGGTCCGGCCTGGCAGGGCTTTTCACCGGAATTGGTATTTTGGGCACTTTCTTTGGTTTGACTGTGGGGCTGGCGGGAATCGATACCAGCAGCACCAGCAATTTGTCTAACAGTATCACCGGCCTTTTGGGCGGCATGAGTACGGCTTTCGTTACGTCTTTGATTGGTATTGTTTTTGCGATTCCTTCGGGATTTTTCTATCATAGACAGATGGATAAATTCCAAGGTGAGGTGGGGGAACTGGCCAATGCGTTGGACGAGATTTTTCAGAGAACCAATGCAGAGACCATTATGTTGAGCCAGCTGGAGGAAATCCGTCAGGAACGCGCAGCCATCCAGTCTCTCAGCACGCAGATGGCGGTGGCGCTTTGCGATCGCCTTCCTGATGTATTGGAACAGATGGCGGACCGGATGGATCAGGCGGTAAAGGGAAATCTGGATACCATGCTGGAAGGGCTCTCGGCTAAATTGGATGAACAGACGGGACGATTGGATGACATGGCTCTCAAATTGGGGGATCAGACTGATCGGCTGGATGGGCAGTTATCCCGTATGGATGACCAGCAGAGAGAATTGGAAAAGGTGGCAGAGAATACCAAGGCTTTGGCCAGCGGTTATGGGGAAGCCATCAATGAAGGCGCCGGAGAGCAGGCAAAAGTTTTGGGGAATTCTTTAGAACGCCTTTCCAAGGATATCAATGGACTCTCTGATGGCATCATGCAGATGATTGCTGAATCCAAAAATACAGCAGCTAACGCAAATGCAGAGATGATAGAGGCTGTAGAACGAGCTGTCAGTCGTCTCGATGTGACCATGGAAGGTATCATGGCGAAGCAGACGGAGAAGACTGACGAAAATATCCAAAAGATGACGGACCTTATGGGCGAGATGAAAGAAACCATGGCGAATATTTTTGCTAAGATGGTAGCGTCCACGAAAGAACAGTCTGATACCAACACCAAGGCCGGCGAGGATTTGAAAAAAGCCATCGAAGCGGCAGGCCAGGCGACCGCAGATAATTTGGAACAGATGAATGACGGCATCAAGTCGATGATGGCAAGTATAGCAGCACAGCTCACCGCTTCGGCTAATGAACAGTCTCAGAAGAGTCAGGAAGCCAGCGATGGCGTGGTAGCTGCTGTCACAGCAGCCGGCGAAGCAACGAAGGAAAACCTGGCTCATATCAATGATACCGTGAAAGAGCTCCTGGAAGAGATTGCAAAGCAGATGGTAGCGATGCAGCATCTTATGAATACACAGGAAAAACGTATGGATGCTACGCTGCTTAAAATGAATGAAGCTGTTTCTTCTTCCGGCGATGTCGTAGAACAGGCCGGCAGAACAGTGAAAGAATTCGATGGAGCAGCGAAGAATACCAGAAATCAATTTACCCTGGCGGCCAAAGAAGCGGCGGAGACCATCAAAGGCGCGGCCGTTCCATTCAATGAGGCGGCTCGTCCTTTGAAAGATGCAGCAGCTTCACTGAATGGCGGACTGAAGACTTTGTCGACGGCTATGGATGCCCATAACAATAGTGCAACGAAAGTCAGCAAGCAACTGCAGGATACCGCAGAGGAGCAGCGACTGGCAGCGATGGAAATCGAAGACTCCTTGAAGACGATACAGAAGTCCTGGCAGGCGTATGAATCTCATTTCAAGACCGTAGATACCAGCATGGCGAAGGTCTTTAGTAATTTGCAGAGCGGCCTTGAAAATTATAATAAGGCCACCAATCAGGGGCTCACAGATAAGCTGAAAGCCTTTGATAAGGAGCTTTCCGGTACCATCAAGGATTTGGCGAATATCAACGCTGACACCGGCGAAATGGTATTGGAACTGACGGACGCAGTCAAAAAGATGAGAAGATAATTTCTAGGAGGCTAGTATGCGAAGATTTCATAGACAGCAGGGGCTTCCGGGAAATCAGGAAAATGCATTCAATCTATCCATCAGTGACCTTATGGCCGGCTTACTTTCGGTGTTCATTCTCGTAGTGTGCTACTTCATGCTGAACCTGGGACAGGTGAAGGATCAGTATACCGGCAACATGGAAATGCGAGATGATATGCTGGAAGAAATCAAGGCGGAACTGGACCAGCGGGGCACTACGGTAAAGGTAGATAAGAAGCAAGGGGTACTCCGCATCGAAGGGGATTTTCTCTTCAATACCGGGGAAGCCCACGTGAAGGAGAGCGGGCGGCAGGATATCTTGAACCTGGCCCATGTGCTCTACCAGGTGCTGGAAAAAGAGAAATACAAGAATGCCATCGAAACCATTTTTATCGAAGGCCATACGGATAATGTAGACATCGAGACGCCGGAATTCCCATCGAATTGGGAGCTTTCCACCCAGAGAGCCATCAATACCTGGAAGCTCATGTACCAGGACCAGGTGGCTTCGCCACTGGATAAGGAAAAGAATGCCAATGGCGAGCCCATCTTCTCCTGCTCCGGCTATGCAGATACGCGGCCGGTGACGGAGAATGATACCGAGGAAGGCCGTCAGGCCAATCGGCGCATTGCACTCCGATTCACGATGATGCCGCCGGCTGATGAGTCGAAGGAAAGCGAGAAGAAATAATGGCGGAGCTTATAGAAGCATTGAAATTGGGCGTGATGATGGGGGACCACTTGAAAAATTCCTCTTCTCGCGTCAAGGAAAGATGGAATGCGCTCTCCTTTCCTGAAATCGTAAAGACATCGCGAGAGATTTCAAAAATTGCGGAAAACATCGAGCGCAGGAATACACCATCTAAAATGGATTTGGATGCGCTCCTTCACAAAATGGAGCGCATGCATCGAGGTGGCAAAGATGAGGATTTGTCAAGCAAGGAACTTCGGAATTTGCCGTATGTTTTGATGAGAGATAGAAATTCCCTGGGGATGGTGCAATTCATCTTTGACTTTTTGGACTTGGATAATGGGAGTCAATTCCGCCGCACCATGTACACCTACTTTAATACCTATGATAAGAAAGACAAGCGCAGCAAATTTTTGCGGGAAAAACTGTCTGCCTGGGTAAGCCGCCACGAGGTGCGACTGGATTTTTTGAGAGATTATCGGTACCTGGTGGCTAAAGATGGCACAAAGGTCATGGGACGCTACATCATGGCGCATGGTATCGTAGCGTATCTGAAGGCCATCCGGTTTCCTTCCACTTTGTATACCAGCCAATTTGTGCAACAGGCGGTGTATGATGGACTTGAGTCTGATGCGAAATTGAAGGTGAAAGTGGATTGTCTCGAAGAAATGCAAAAGAATCCACTTTACAAGGACATGATGCCTTATGTGGTGGAGCCTTTGATCATGGATGTGGAAACCAGCGGCGATGAAGTGGCGA
>CAVHZP010000227.1:0-3764 GCA_963640485.1 bacterium
CATGGGAAGTAAAATAAAATTTTTAGCGTTTCTGATTATGAATATGTGATTTACTTTGTGAATAGCTGTGGATAACTGCATTTCAGGAAACGGCGGTTATAACAACATCGCCCACACCGTCTGGGCTTAGGCGGTGTGGGCGAAACTGTGGATAGGTGAATAACGTTGTGAACAAGGGGGATTATTTTTTATGTTATCGGTTTTGTAATCGGTAATCGGTAATCGGTAGTCGGTTCGCGTTTGGCTGCTTCCTCACTACCGTGAGCCGTTTACCGTATGACCGTTTACCGAGTCATTAGTCGATAGTGGAACATGGAGCAGAACCCGCTTACAGTGAATACCTCCATTTCCTTTTGGCGTAAGTACGCACGGACTACGGTTACACGGTAAACGGTTCACGGCAACGATAGGGCAGCAGGCAAACGCGTCCCGACCACCGACCACCGACTACCGACTACAAAACTGCTAGCCTAACTCCCCCTTACTTCCCCCATTTCATGGTCGATAGCCAGGGCATGTAGAGTTTTTTGAGGTCGATGGCCGGCGGTGCTTCCTCTTCTTCCGGATTTCCTTCCAGGGCGGCCTTGGCGCGGCTGATGCCTTCTTCGGCGTCTTTGACGGCTTCGCCGCCGCAGGCGAGGGCTTTTTCGTACCAGAAGAGAGCGTCTTTGTAGGACGGGACGCCGTCTTCGGAGAGGTCGCCGGATTCGTAGTGGCTGGCCAGGTTGAACATGCCCCACTCGTGGCCCAGATTCGCCGCCTTTTCAAACCACTGGGCGGCGGTTTGGAAATCTTTCTTTTCTTCATAAAGAAGGCCCAGGTAGTTGGCGGTCTCGCCGGCCTGGGGACCCTGGAGTTCGTAGGCGGCGGTGAGCCACTGGGCGGCTTTGTCCAGGTCTTTCAGTGTGCCGATGCCTTTGGCGTAGAGCATGCCCAGGTCGATCATGCCCACTTCGCAGCGGTAGGAGGCGGATTTGTTGGCCCAGTAGAAACAATTTTTTTCGTCTTCCATTTTGCGATAGCAGATGGAAATCTGGCTGGCCGCGATGCCTTTCGCCTGGTCGTCGAAGATTTCTTTGCCGGCGCTTTCGGACATCATGAAATATTTCAATGCCAGATCCAGTTTCTCCGGCTCATCGTCGCTCATGCCCAGGTAGAGGCCGCCCAGGTTCATCATGCCGAAGGGATCGTTATAGTGCACCGCTTTTTCGAACCACGGGAACGCGGCTTCCAGCTCACCCAGGCGGGTGCAGCACATGCCGGCCAGGTTTGACGCGTCGCCGATGGCGGCATCGGTTTCTTCATTGGTGGGCTGCTTGGAAATCTCTTCGCTGTATTTCGTAAACCAGGTCCGTGCTTCCTTGAGCGCCGGCGGGGTGCCGTCGGTTTCGTAGAGCATGTGGGCGTATTCGTACATAGCGGAGACGATGCCGCGGTCGGCGGCTTTCTTCGCCCAGAGAAGACAATTTTCCAGATCCTCTAAGCGGTTGTAGCAGGCGGCGATGTGGTTCGCCAGTTCGCCTTTGTAGGGATCATCGTCGCCGGCCATGTCGTAGGCGGCTTTGCTCCAGCGGAGGGATTCATTGAAGTCCACTTCCACTTCGGTGTAGTAATGGATGAGAAGGAGCATGGCTTCCCAGTAGCCTGCTTCGGCGGCCTCGATGGCGAGGCGCTTTTCCTTTTCGCTGTCGGCGCCGTCCATGGCGCAGGCCAGGCGGAAGGCAGCTTCGATGTGGCCGGCTCCCTTCCGGTCGTAAGCTTTCTGGTAGCAGGAAAGCGCGCGCTCCCGATCCACCGCTACGCCCTGGCCGTTTTCGTAGCATTTTCCCAGTTCCACCAGCCCCTGGTTGTCACCGGCGTCGGCGGCTTTCCGATACCAGCGGACGGCTTTTTCCTTTTCGCCGGTGTGGAAATAGATATTTCCTATATATGTAGCCGCATTGCCGGCGAGTTCACAGCGGGAGTTGTAAGTCTTTTTGAAAAATTCCAGCGCTTTGGGGAAGGACCAGTCCACCATTTCGCCCAGCATGTAGTGTCGCGCCAGGAAGAAATAGCCGTAAGGATTTTCCCAATCAGCGGCGAGGCGGCTGTAGGGATAGGATTTCGCCAAATCACCGGTATACATATAGTGATCCGCCAGCAGATGCGCCGCCTCGCCGGCGGATTTTCGCTGCTCCGCCGCCATGGCGGTCATGAGGGCGATGCCTTTCTCTTCGTCATGGTAGGACTCCATCTCGCCGTCGGCCCAGAGGTAGAGGGAGCCCATGCGGCTGCGGCCAATCCAGAGACCCGCTTTCGCGCAGCGCTCGTTCCACTGCCAGCGCTGCTTATCGTCCCGGGGAACCAGGATATTGTCCGCATAGACACCGGCCATTTCGTACATGGCCAGCACATCGCCAGCCTCCGCCATGGCGCGGACTTTGGGAAACAGCCGCTGGAAATAGGCGCGCTGCTCCTCTGAGCGGAGGGGCAGTGCGTAGCCTACATTAAATTCCGCCAGCACATCGCCTGCCGCGGCGCCTTCTTTCGCCAGGCGCTCCGCCAGTTTCCAATCCACCGGCGAAAGCCAGGTGTGCTTGGCGTACTCACTCAAAAGGTACAGCGCGCGGCCATTTCCCGCCGCCGCTTCTTTGGTGAGCGCTTCATAGGCTTCGTCGAGATAGCCTTCAATAAATAATTTTTCGCCAGTTGTCATAATGGAATCCTTTTTGAATGTAGGGGGGGAGTTGGTGTGGTCTTACGCTATGGATTTAGTAATCAGTAATTAGTGGTCAGTAGTCAGGACGCAATTAGCGCCACTCATATATAGAGAATATCCCACTATGTATGAGTGGCGATAATTGCGTTCTGATCACTGATTACTAATCCGATAACCGTAATCTCTTTATGTACGCACTGATGCCCAATGCGCCCTGATTACTGATCACTGATTACTAAAATCACCGTATAGCAGACTTAGAATCCCTTTCGCCTCCCCCGCCGCCAGCTGTCCCGGCGCGCTGGCCTGTTGTCCGGCGGCGAAGGTGAGGGGGCCGCCGAGATTGGTTCCGGCGATGCGGGTGAGCTGTCCCAGGGCGCCCATGCCGATGGCGATGACCGGGGTATCGGGATATTCCTCCCGCAGGGTCGCTGCGGCGAGAAGGAGTGTCGCCGTGTCCTTTGGCGCTTTGGGCATGACGGCGATTTTTAAAATATCAGCGTCTTCGGATTTCATATGTCTATAAATCGTCGTGAGCTCTTCAAAAGAAAGAGGCCCTTCGAATTTGTGATAGCTCATGAGGACGGGGATTTCTATTTCTTTTGCCCTGGAAATCAGCTCCGCCAGCGGCAGTTCGTGGCCTTCTTCGATGTCCAGGATATTCGCCAGGCGATGGTCCAAAAGGAAATGGAGAATGTCCCCATAGGTCTCGTCGGTGAGGTCGTAGCTCCCGCCCTGGCTTTTCGTGCGCAGGGTCGTCAAAACCACCGCGTCCTTGTAGTGGGCGCGGATCATGGCGTAAGCCTTCGGCAAATCGGTGGTGTGGAAATCACGATTTGCCAGCAGGTAATCAATGCGCCACTCCAGCATATCGAAGGGCACGCCTGCGAGGCTTTGGCATTCTTTTTCTAAGGCTTCTAAGGTGGAAGAGACTAAGGGGACGCAGATTTTCGGGCGGCCGGTGAGGAGAAAGTTTTTTTGCATAATGGACTCCAAGGGAATTAGGGGGTGAGGGATAAGGGATAAGGGATAGGGGATAGGGGATAGGGGATAAGGGATAAGGGAT
>CAVHZP010000228.1:0-3761 GCA_963640485.1 bacterium
TTGCATAAAAATTCCTGTATAATTTCAGATAACGATTTAATCAGTGGTTCCCTAGCAGAAAGGAAGGTTTCTATGGAAAAGACGATGACCTACAAGGAATTCATGGAGAATGAAACGGTGAAGAAGAGCACTGCCGAGGTGATGGCGGCGATTGAGCAGGATCCGGAGGCCATGAAGCTTCTCGATGCAGCGACGACGGTGGAGGATATGTTCGAAGCCACCAAGAGATATGTGAAGATTGCCTGGGAAGATTTCAAAAAATTATTTGCCAATACGGTGGATTATTTCTCTGCCCAGAAGGCAGCGCTCAAGGATGAAGTGCTGGATAATGTGGTGGGCGGCTGGTCTTTCTCCAGCTTTTTTGATAGTATTTCAAAGAAAGCCCAGTGCATCGCTTGCGTCGTGGTAGGCGCGGCGGTGGTGGTGGCCGGCGGCGCTTTGGCGCTCACGTCGATTGCTTTGGGCGGCCCGGTAGGCGCTGTTGTTGGCGCCCTCGCCGGTACCGCGGTGGTAGGCTATGGCTTCACGATGATTTGTACGGCCGGTAGTGATTTGTATTTTGGTAAGGTTTGATGCTTAGTAGGGGGCCACAGACAGCCGGTCTGATTGTCTGTAGCGGCAAACGCGTTCCGACTACCAATTACTAAATCAATAGCCATATAATTATGCTTTATTAAAAAGGAGACAAAAACAATGGAAAACACAATGACATTCAAAGAACTTATGGAAAATGAAGAAGTACAGCAGCAGATGGTACAGATGAAAGCGATCATGGAGAAGGATCCGGTGGTCGTGAAGATGGTGGAAGCTGCGAAAACGGCAGAGGATGTATTTGAAATCACGAAGCGCTATGTACAGGTGAAGTGGGAAGATTTCAAACGGGTTTTCATGGAATCTGTTTCTTATTTTTCCGACTCCAAAGCAGAGCTCAATGATGAAGTCCTCGATCATGTGGCCGGCGGCTGGAACTGGGATTTCATCGGCACAAAGAAATGGTCCTGCATCCTGGGTTGCGTCGTTGGCGTAGCAATCGCGGCCGTTGGTACCGGTATCGGTGTCCTGGCAGCGGTAGTGAGCGGCCCCATCGGCGGCGTTGCCGGTTTCGGTTTGGCAGTAGGCAGTATGGCTATGGGTGCCAACATCGTAGCCAAGAATGTGGAAGTGCTGGAGAAGCTGTAATGCCGGCGGGTACGCGCGGTCTGACATCTGAGGTCTGATTGTCTAATTGTCTGTAGCGCCAAATGCGAACCGACTACCGGTTACGAGATCACCGTAATAGTTCCCTTTCCTTTTCGTATAAAGAACCAGGAAAGTGAAATTTATTTTTTACAAAAAAGGAGAGGGTATCATGGCAGAAGCAATGACCGTCAATGAATTCATGGAAAATGAAGAGATTAAGCAGGGGATGGATAATCTGGTAGCGGCTATGGAGAAGGATACTGCGACCATGAAGCTGGCGGAAGCGGCAGAGACGGTGGAGGATCTCTATCAGATCACCAAGAGATTTGTGCAGATGACCTTTGAGGATTTCAAAAAAGTATTCCGCCTGGTGGCCGATTATTTCACTGCCGATAAGACAGAGATTGCTGATGAAATTTTGGATGATGTGGTAGGCGGCTGGTCCCTGTCCGGCTGGTTCAAGAAGAATGCCAATAAGCTTGCCTGTGTGGCCGGATGCATTGCCAGTGTCGGCGCTATCGTTGGCGGCCTCGCACTGGGCGGCGCGATGATCGTCTTTGGCGGCCCTATCGGCCTGGGTTTAGGTCTGTGCACAATCTCAGCCGGTTTAGCCGGTGGTGTCAATCTCTTGTCCGAATCCATCCAAATGTTGGATCGTTAGTGATTTTCTCGGAAGAAGGTAATCGGTAGTCGGTGGTCGGTTCGCGCGTACCTACTGCCTCATAGTTTCTGGCTATGACGAAGTAGGTACGCGCGGTCTGACATCTGACGTCTGGCGGTCTGATTGTCTGTAGCGCCAAATGCGTCCCGACTACCGACCACCGACTACCGGCTACAAAATCACTGTAATAATTTCCTTCCCATTTCGTATAAAGAACCAGGAAAGTAAAATTTATTTTTACCAAAAGGAGAGGGTATCATGGCAGAAGAAGTAGTAACCATCAATGAAGTCATGGAAGACGAAAAGATTAAACAGGGGATGGATGAACTGGTAGCAGCTATGGAGAAGGATGCTGCGACCATGAAACTGGTGGAAGCTGCAGAGACGGTGGAGGATCTGTACCAAATCACCAAGAGATTTGTAAAGGTGACCATCGAGGATTTCAAAAAAGTATTCCGCCAGGTGGCTGATTATTTCACTACAGATAAGACAGAGATTGCTGATGAAATTCTGGATGATGTGGTAGGCGGCTGGTCCCTGTCCGGCTGGTTCAAGAAGGCGGCTAATAAGCTCGCCTGTGTAGCCGGATGCATCGCCGGCGTCGGCGCCTTCGTTGGCGGCGTAGCATTGGGCGGCGCGATCGCTTTCCTTGGTGGCCCTGTAGGCTTGGTCGGCGGTATGGCGGTGATGGGAGCCGGGATCGCCGGCGGCACAGCCCTCTTGTACGAATCCATCAATATGCTGAAAAATCAGTGATTCCTTAGTAGTCGGTAGTCGGTAGTCGGTAGTCGGGGCGCGTTTGACGGCTATAGACGATTAGACCCCAGACAATCAGACTTCAGACATCAGACTTCAGACTTCAGACGTCTGACTGTCTGATTTCTGATGTCTAACGTTTGATTGTCTATAGCGGTAAACGCGCCTTATCCCTTATCCCCTATCCCTTATCCCTAAAATTTTTGGCGAGGAACACCATGTACTGCACTTCCCTTCGTCTGATTCACATCAGAAACTTTGCGGACAAAAGAATAGAGCCGAAAGAGGGGCTGACTCTTCTTTTGGGCCCCAACGGATGCGGCAAGACGAATCTCATCGAAGCGGCGTACTACAGTTCCTTCGGGAAATCGTTCCGCACGTCCAATGACAATGAAATGATAGAGCTTGGAGAGGAGGAAGGCACGATCCTCCTCTCTTATCGTGTCCGCGAGACGGATCATGAAATCAAAATCAAAATGAGCCGCAGCCAGGGGAAACGCTGTTTCCTGAACGATACGCCGATCCGCAAGAAGGAGCTTTTAGGACTTTTCAAGACGGTGCTCTTCTCCCCCGACGAATTGCAGCTCATCAAAGGGGCGCCGCTGCTTCGCCGCCGTTTCCTGGATATGGAAATATCCCAGGTGTCGCCCAGGTACTACGAGACCCTCACCAATTACACCCGCGCTGTGCAGCAGCGAAACGCCGCCTTCCGCCAGGCGCAATGGAAAGGCGGGCGGCCCGAGGTGGACCTGTGGGATATGCAGATCGCCAAAGGCGCGGCGTACATCGTGCGGAAGCGCTTGGAAACCATCGAGAAGATGAATCGCATCGTGCCACTCATGGAGAACCAGCTCACCGATAGCCGGGAGTCTTTAGAAATCCGCTACACCCAGAGCGGCGCTGAGACGCCTCAGACCGACGTGGAGTGGTACCTGACAGCGCTTTCGAAGAACCGCGAAGAAGACGCCCGCCTGTGCCACACCTCTGTAGGCCCCCACCGGGATGATCTGACCTTCCTTATGAACGGCCTCGACATCTCCGCCTACGGCTCCCAGGGCCAGCAGCGAACCGCTATTCTCTCTATGAAACTGTCAGAAATGGAATTCATCAAAGAAGAATCCGGCACCTATCCCGTCCTTCTCTTGGACGATATCGGCAGCGAGCT
>CAVHZP010000229.1:0-3752 GCA_963640485.1 bacterium
TCAACAAAGCCATGGCCGAAGGGCTGGATAAAGAAACCGCGATCAAAGTGGCGTATCAACATAAGTTTGCGTGATTTCCTAGCGCCAGTGCGAACATGTCGCTGCGGCTCCTAGCTGCTAGCTGCTGGCTGCTAGCCGGCTAGGGAAACACATCTCACCGCTACGCGAAGAGCGTCCCGCGATGAACGGAAGCAAAAGAAATTTTGCTAACCGCTCATTGCGGGACGCTCTTTATATTTATCTCCACATTTCTCTGGCCGACCAGCAGCCAGCAGCTAGAAGCTAGGAGCCGCAGCGACATGTTTCTACTGGCGGCAATCGCACTCCCTACTCCGAACCTGCTTACGTGCTGATTATCAGGAAAAGTTTGTGACATTCACGCCACAAACTTGAAAAATTCCAAAGTTTGTGGTATGAATGTGATAAACTTCGGAAAATAGAAAGTTTGTAACATGAATGTGATAAAAACAGGAGGTGCCAATCATGGAGAAGACAGAAAAGCCATTGCGCCATCGCGATGGGTATCTCAAAAAATTGATTTCCTTTCAGGACATGGACGTAGTGAAAGTCATCACCGGCATTCGCCGATGCGGGAAGTCGAGCCTTTTGAAATTGATGGTGCAGCATTTGCGAACCCATGGGATTGCGGAAGAGCAGATTCTCCTGATGAATTTCGAGTCCATGGCCTACAGGCGCATGTCGGTGGAGGATCTCTATGACTATGTGCGAGCCCATTTGCCGCCGCAGAAAAAGGCGTATCTTTTCTTTGATGAAATCCAGCGCATCGAAAACTGGCAGGACGCCATCAATTCCTTCCGCGTGGATTTCGATTGCGACATCTACGTGACCGGCTCCAATGCCTACCTGCTGTCCGGCGAATACGCCACGTATCTCAGTGGTCGCAGCGTGGAAATCAAAATGCTGCCCCTTTCCTTCGCGGAATTTTTATCCTTTCATGATTACACCGTGGGAGAAAAGGAAAGTTTCGGCGGCGTGAAGAAATGCATTTACAACAAGAACGGCGAATTAGCGGATGCGGAAGAGCTGCTGCATTTCTATATGCAATTCGGCGGCATGCCCGCCCTGGCCGATTCCGACGGGACCATGGATAGCGCCATGGTTCTGCTGGACGGCATTTATTCCACCGTGGTGGTTCGTGACATCTTAGAGCGGGAAGTTCGCCGCGGCCAGCGGCAAATCACCGACCCGTCGCTGCTCAGGAAAATCATCATGTTTCTGGCGGACAACATTGGAAACAGCACGTCCATGTCCTCCATCGGAAATATGCTGGTTCACGAAAAGCTACTGGACAACGCTTCGAAGAAAGGGAAGCCTGCAGTGCAGACCCTGCAGGCCTACATCAGCGCATTGCTGGAAGCCTACGTATTTTATGAAATCAAGCGCTTCGACATCAAAGGCAAAGACTACCTCAGGACTCTCAGCAAATATTACATTGTGGACATCGGCCTTCGAAACTATCTCCTGGGATTTCGTGACATGGACACCGGCCACATCATCGAAAACATGGTGTACTTCGAACTCCTCCGCCGGGGCTATGACGTAGCCGTGGGCAAGCTGGACGACAAAGAAATCGACTTCATCGCCACCAACGCAGAAACCAAACTGTACATCCAGGTCACAGAAAGTATGAATGCCCCCGCCACCAGAGAGCGGGAACTCGCGCCGCTTCGCAAAGTCAGAGACAATTATCAGAAAATCGTCATCGCCGGGGAATGTCTGAACCCGGTCACACAGGACGGCATACAGATCGTGAAGCTCATGGACTTTTTGCTGGAAGGATAGGGGGACCGCTATCGGTTTAGTAGTCGGTAGTCAGGGCGCGGTTGGCGCCACAGACGATCAGATCGTCAGACGGCAGACCTCGTATACCTGCTGTTTCATCGTAGTCGATCACAGTATCGCTGTGATCCGTACTTACCCCCGATTATAACAAGCCCCTCTGGAGATTTGCGTAAACCTCCAGGGGGGGTCTTGCGTCTACAAGTTTTACTTTCGATTACAAATTGAGGAAGCAGGTACGCGGGGTCTGAATTCTGACGTCTGACAGTCGCACTGTCTGTGATGTCAAATGCGCCCCGACCACTGACCACCGACTACGAACTCGATGACCATTCATACAGACGCAAAAAGCCCCCGGGGAGATTTATTGCCAATCTCCTTGGGGGGGCTTGTCATCTGCAGTGAGTACAGAGAGCGTCGAGCCTTTTCTTATTCCTTTACGTACGGCACGATAGCGCTGCCGTGGGGGATGATGTTGATGGTGTAGTCGGTCTTGCCTTCCTTCGCCAGCTGCTGCTGCGCCAGGGCCCAGGCTTCTTCGACGGTAGCCACGGGGATCTGGTGGGTTCTTTCTCTCAGCACTTCGAAGTTCTCCGGCTTGGTGACGATGTAGACCGTGTGAGTCATGGCAGTGGTGAGATTTTCAAAAGCCACGAAGAAGGGGATGGTGAAGCAGTCGCGGAGGCCTTTTTCCATTTCCACCAGGTTCGGATACTTGAAGCTGTCCAGGTATGCCGCCGGCTCTTTGATGTCTTCGGCTTCGATCATGGTGATGATGATGCCGCCTTTTTTCGTCGCGATTTCCGCGGTGGTGTAGCACTTGGTGCCCTGGTACAGGTTTGTGTCCTTCGGGTAGCCGCCAGCAGAGACGATGGTCACGTCGGCTTCCTGCTTCATGGGCACTTTCTGGAGGCGATAGGTTTCCTTGGTGCCTTCGAGCCAGGCTTCGTAGGGATCGCCGCCGACCATGGAGGAAATGCGGCCTTCCTCATTGATGATGGAGTGAACGAGGAAACAGGGTTTCACCATGTCGCAGGCTTCCTGCATGTCACTGGAAACCGGATTTCCTTCAATCTTCAGGAGCTTCGCATCGGGATTGATGCCGCTGCCCAGAGACGCGCCGAGGGCGTGGCAGTGGTTCTGCTGCACCGTTTCAAAGGATGCGACGCCGGGGAGAATCAGTTTCCGTCCGCCGCCAAAGCCAGCCATGTCGTGGGTGGAGACAGCGTTGATGAGGATCACCTTGTCCGCTTCAGCCACGCGGGTGTCGATCCACACATCGGTGCCAAGGGTGGTGGTGCCCATGAAGGTGTGCATGGACTTGTCGGTGGACACGTGCTGATACATTTTCACGCGGCGCGCCACTTCCTCGCCGACGCAGGTGATATTTTCTTCGTCGGTGTGGGGGCGGTGGGTGCCCTGGGCGAATACGATGTAAATGTCCTCGTCCGGCACGCCGGCGAGATTCAGTTCATTGATCACGTGGACGGTAAATTCAGAAGCCCGGTTCCATGCGCGGGTGATGTCTGCCACCACCAGACACACCTTGTCGCCTGCCTTCACCACTTTCTGCAACGGCTTTGCGCCGATGGGGTAACGCATGCAGTCCAGCGTCGCTTTCTTCACGTCGCAGGCCGGGGTGGGCACGCCTTCTAATACATCAGAAATATGTTCCTCCGGCAGCGCCACCGTCTGGAACCCGCGGCCGTATGCCAGTTTAAATTCTTTCAGAGCCATAAAAAAGTCCTCCCTTACAATGGTTTTACTATTATACTACATCGGAAGGGAAAAGGGGATTAGAAATAGGGGATAGGGGATAGGGGATAAGGGATAGGGGATAAGGGATAGGGGATAAGGGATAAGGGATAAGGGATAAGGGATAAGGGATAGGGGATAGGGGATAGGGGATAAGGGATAGGGGATAAGGGATAGGGGATAAGGGATAAGGGATA
>CAVHZP010000230.1:0-3752 GCA_963640485.1 bacterium
CCTCGCGGCCTTCCACCATGATTTGTTCTATTTTTTCTGCCATGCATGTCCTTTCGTTGTATGTGGTAAATGGGGCTAGGTGGTTAGTAATCAGTGGTCAGTGATTAGTAATCAGGGCGCGTTTAACGATAGCGAGAAATGGTGCATCAGGCCTCACTGAAAAGGGAATCTCGCTATTTTTCGCTATCCCTAAATGCGTCCTGACCACTGATCACTGACTACTGATTACTAAATCAACAAAGTTATCCCCCTCCTATTAGATTAGCGCAAGAAGCGCTGTACCGCCTTCCCGCCTATATAATCACACTTGTCTCCCTGGAAGATTTGCCTCTCTTCCATGAGGGCATCGATGCGTTTCTTCACGTCCCACCAGGGGGAGCCACCGTTGACAGTGAGTGTATTTCCTCCCGACGCCCGGCCTACGATGCGCTGGATGACGATGTCCTTTCTGAGGTAAGAAAGAAATAGAATCACCCGCTCCATGTACTCTTCCATGGACGAGAGGGTCACTTCGCCGCGCTCATACATGTCCGCCAGGGCGGTGCCTTTCACGATGTAGAGGGAGTGGAGCTTCACCTCCGTCACCGGGAGGACGGAAATCAGTTTCGCGGTCTCCATCACGTCCAGCCGGTCGTCCCAGGGCAGGTCGGCAATCACGTGGGTGCACTGACCGAAGCCGTAGCGCCCGATGCGAAGGGCGGCGTCGATGTACTCCGCCGCCGTGTGACAGCGGCCAATCTTTTCCAACGTGTGCACATTGGAGCTCTGCAGCCCCAGCTCGATGGTCACGTCCTTTCCGTGACGGAGGGACGCCTCTTTCAGAATGTCCAGATACACATCGTGAACGCAATCCGGCCGCGTGGACACGTCCACCGCCACCACATCGGGATGGCTCATGGCTTCCTCGATCCACTTTTGGAAGTCGGAAGGCGCTGCGTAGGTATTCGTAAAATTTAAGAAATAGGCGATAAACTTCCTCGCCTTGTACTTGGGACCCACGTGAGCGATGCTGCGATCCAGCTGGCGGGTGATGCCCAGCCCCAAAGCCTTCGTCTCATAGTCCGCGCCGATGGACCCGCAAAAAATGCAAGGCGCACTGGACAACGTACCGTCCCGGTTCGGACAAGTCACCGGCAAAGCGATGGGGATCTTGTACACCTTCTCGCCGTAGGTCTCTTTCAAATAATCAGAATAATTTCGGTAATGTTCCATTCACTTCACACAATAGAATCCTTATAAACAACTATCCAAAGTAATTATATAACAAAACCCGGCATCCTGCATTTACAATAAAGAAAGAGTTTTGTAGAATTATGAAAAAAGGGATAAAGGACAAGGGATAGGGGATAAGGGATAAGGCGTGTTTAGTTGCTTCCCCACTACCGCGATCCGTTTACCGTATAACCGTTTACCGGCACCTTTAACGATAGAGGGAAATACCGTAGCAAACTACTATGAGAAGAGCGTTCGCCGTTCCATTTCCCACGAGCGTAAGCATGCTCGGCTTACGGTTACACGGTGAACGGATCACGGACGTGGGAAAGTAGCTAAACGCGCCTTATTCCCTATCCCTTATCCCCTATCCCTTATCCCTATTTTCCCCCCGAGGTGCTTATGCTAAAAATCCGTACCGCCCAGCTCGCCATTGAGCCGGGGCAAATCCGCGCCAACTGGGCGCTTATAGAAAAAGAAATCGCTCTCGCCAAAGAAGACGGCGCGAGCCTTTTGGTGTTGCCGGAAATGTGTCTCACCGGCTATCTCATCGGCGACCTGTGGGACCAGCGCGCGTTCCTCCGCGAAGCCGAGGCATACAACGACCGCATCCGCGAAGCGTCGCAAGGTCTTGTGATCCTTTGGGGCAACGTGGCGGTGGACTGGGACCGCACCAATGACGACGGCCGCGTGAGGAAATACAACGCCGCCTTCGCCGCCCAAGACGGCCGCCTCCTTTGCCCCGAAGGCTCCAGTCGTCCCTACGCCATCAAAGCGCTCCTTCCGAACTACCGCTGCTTCGATGACCGCCGCTATTTCACCTCCCTTCTCGATTACGCCAGAGAGAGAGGAAATGCGCCGGAGAAAGAGCTCGCGCCATTTCCGATTTCCATCGGCGAAGAAGCCTTCTCCGCCGGCGTCCTCCTCTGCGAAGACAGCTGGGATGAAAATTACCATTTCTCCCCCATGGGCATCCTCGCCCGCCGCGGCGTAGACATTTTCTTCAACCTCTCCTCCTCCCCCTTCACGCTAGGGAAAAACGAGAAGCGCCACCGCATGCTCTCCGCCGACCTCGCCCGCCTGCAAGTCCCCATGATCTACGTGAACCACCGGGGCCTGCAGAACAATGGCAAGACCTGCTACACCTTCGACGGCATGACCGCCGCTTATGACGCGTCGGGTCAGCTCCTCGCCGAAGCCGCGCCCTACGAAGAAGCCCGCAGCACCTTCTGCTTCGCCCCCGCCAGCCGGCAGATTTCCACTGAAAAAAGCATGGCTCCCTACGAAGGAGACATGCTGCTGCCCGCCATGCGCTACGGCGTCAAAACGTTTTTGGAGTCCATCGGCGTCTCGAAAGTAGTCATCGGCATCTCCGGCGGCATCGACTCCGCCGTGAACGCCGCCCTCTACCGCTCCGTTCTCCCGCCGGAAAACCTGCTCCTGGTGAATACGCCCACCCGTTTCAATTCCGAAATGACCAAAGGCTTCGCGAAAGACCTCGCCGCCCGCCTCGAAGCATCCTACCTCACCATCCCCATCGGCGATTTCATTGACGACACAGCGAACGCCCTCGAAGGACTTCCCCTCCGTGATGGAAATACGATCCACCTCACGAGCTTCATGAAAGAAAATATGCAAGCCCGCGACCGCTCCGCCCGCATCCTCTCCGCTCTCTCCGCAGCCTTCGGCGGCATCTTCACCTGCAACGCCAACAAAACCGAAACCACCGTGGGCTACGGCACCCTCTACGGCGACCTCGCCGGCGCCCTCGCCGCCACCGCGGACCTGTGGAAATACCAGATTTACGACCTGGGACGAAAACTCAACGACTGGTACGGCAGCGATGTAATCCCCGAAGGCATCTTCAATGTGAAGCCCTCCGCGGAACTCTCCGAAAAGCAAGACGTCACCCAGGGCCTCGGTGATCCCCTCATCTATGAATACCACGACTTCCTCCTCCGAAGCTTCGTGGAACCCTGGGAACGCGCCACCCCCGAAGACCTGCTCCGCTGGTACAGCGAAGGCACCCTGGAAGATCACATCGGCTGCCAGGTCTCCGTCTCTGACCTCTTCAAGACCCCCGCCGACTTCATCGCCGACCTGGAGAAATGGTGGCGCCTCTTCGCCGGCTTCTCCGTGGCCAAACGCATCCAGACCCCGCCCATCCTGGCCATGAGCCGCCGCCCCTACGGCTACGACCTGCGAGAGTCCCAAGTCAAGCCGTACTTGACTGATGGATATCTAGCATTGAAAGAGAAACTGCTGGGATTTAGTAATCGGTAGTCGGTAATCGGTAGTCGGTAGTCGGGGCGCGATAACCGATTTCAAAACTCACGGTGCTTTCCAATTTGTGCGCCGCACTCCGCTTTGACCCACTTCCTCTGGAAGGGGGAGGGCCCGAAGGGCGGGGGTTGGCTTGGGAAACAACAAAGCCTTCGCCAAACGCCAAATGCACCCCGACTACCGACCACTATAATCGCACACCGACTACGAATCACTGACCACTAAAAAAGCAACAGAAACGATTTCTCATTTCTGCT
>CAVHZP010000231.1:0-3748 GCA_963640485.1 bacterium
AGAACAACCGCCCTGCGGGTGAGGGAAAAGCCTTCCTCCACCGCCAAACGCGCCCCTATCCCCTATCCCTGATCCCCTCGGTACCCATTTTTCTCCGATAGCAAGCGGAAAGTGGGGGTTCTCACGGGGGATATGAATACTTATTCACCTGGTCCGGCGCGCCGCGTAGTGGGGGGGAGTAATGTACTTATTTACAAAAATATTACGAAAGAAACAAAAAATAAATTGACAGATAAAAAGAAAGTAGATAAAATTAAGTTGTTATTCGATATAGGAAGCGGGAGCATAGAGAGAAACATCCTATGGTCTTGCGGAGTGTATTATTATCCACAAAAGGAGAGTAATTATGCAGAAAAAAACAAAGAAGGGTATGAAACTGGTCGCAGCTGTATCCATGGCCCTCCTGGGCATGTCCTATGGCATGGTTGGTCACGTAGAAGCAGCATCGGGCAGCACCAATCAGCCCATGAGCTACGATTCTTATACACCGGGCGAATCCACCTACAGTGATGTTTATATTGCTAAATATAGCGACACCTATTCTGATTTCGATGGCAAAACCGCTTTCGATATCGGCGATTTAAAAACATCCGGCGTTGATAGCAAAAATGCCAAAGGCGCACAGAGTGCTAAAGATAAAGCGACCAACGGGGACCATGCCGGAAATATTACCGTATGGGGCCTGAAAGCCGACAATAAGGGCGTCAGCAATGCCACCATCTCCATCGGATCCGCTGAAATCAACGGCGGCACCGATGCTACCGATCCGGCTGCAGGAGCAGCTCCGACTAGCATGGGAACCCTGACACCCGAAGCTGAACCGACCGCTTCTGTGAAAGACGGCGTTGCTGGCGAAGCTAAAACCACCGCCGCTGCAGCAGGGGCAGAAGGCGAGTCCAATACCGGTACGGATGCGGATGCTGTTACCAAAAGAAATGGTAAGGCTGGCGCGGCCGGTGAAGTCGGTAACAACGGCGGCGCGGCTGCCAAAGGCGCTGAAGGCGGCGACGCAACGGGCTATGGCATCATCATCGGCGAAGGTAGCGGAAATACGATCAATGCCAACAGTGAAGGATTCGTCGTCAATGGTGGCGAAGGCGGCGACGGCGGCAATGGCGGTGCCGGCGGCATCGGCCAGACCGGTGGTGCTGGCGGTAAAGGCGCTGCCGGCATGACGGTGTCTTCGGAAGTTGCTCTTGACTATAGCGTAGCTCCTGGTGCAGTCGGCGGCGCAGGCGGCAATGGCGGAGCAGGCGGCGCTGGCGGCGTTGGTGCTGCTGGTGCTGACGGAAGCAACGGCGGCAGCGCAACGGCTCACTACATCGATGTAAAGAACAATACCGGTCTTACCATCGACCTGAGTGGTGATACCACCATCGAAGCCAATGGCGGCTTAGGCGGTGATGGCGGTAACGGCGGCGACGGCGGCAATGGCGGCGTAGGCGGTGATGGCGGCAACGGCAACATCGGCGGCAGCCAGACGGGTCTTGCAAACTCCTATCCCGGTAACGGTGGCGCAGGCGGCGTAGGCGGCAATGGCGCCAACGGCGGCAACGGCGGCAATGGTGGCAATGGCGGCGTAGGCGGCGAGGCTGAGGCTGCAGGCATGAGCTTCACCGGCGCTGATGGTCTCACCATCCATGGTGCTGACTTCAATGTCAGTGCAGTCGGCGGCGACGGCGGTGATGGCGGCAATGGCGGTAAAGGTGGTAACGGCGGCAATGGCGGCAATGGCGGCAATGGCGGCCAGGGCGGTACCGTGAACAGCGGAGTCATCTCTTACACCATGGGCGGCAACGGCGGCAACGGTGGCAAGGCCGGCACGGAAGGTGTCGGTGGCAATGGCGGCAACGGTGGCAACGGCGGCAATGCTACAGCGGTAGCTCTCGTTGTTTCTGATTCCCAGAAGGTGAACATCGATCTCGATAGCATCAATGCCGAAGCCACCGGTGGCGATGGTGGCGACGTCGGTGCAGCCGGCGTTAACGGCGAGGCTGGCACGAAAGGTAACGGCGGTACCCATGGCGGTAATGGTAGCGGAAGTAGCTCGACCAGCACGGCATCAGATGGCCAGCCTGGCGCTACTGCTACGGCACAATCGGGCAAAGGCGTTGACGGCAAAATCGCCGGCAATGGTGGCACTGCTGAGGCGGCAGCTGTCGGGCTGGACAAGGTCACCGGCAACCTGAATGTGAAGACCGTGAGCGCTACGGCTACTGCCGGCCAGGGCGGAAAGGACGCTCAGTCCCAGCAGCTCGGCACCAATGGCGCATTGGCGAAGGCTCTGGGTCTGGACCTCACCGGCACGACCCTCAATGTCGAAGCCGGGGAAGACGCTCTCGCAGTAACTGCGGAAGCAACCAAAGCAAGCGGAAAAGCTTCTGCCGAAGCTGATTTCGATGATGCAGCAGCTGGTAACTGGGCTATCGCTATCCGCGAAGAAGAAGGCAACGATGTGACTTACCACACCGAAGATGCTATGACGGTATCCGCTACCGCTTCCGGTGATGGCATCGCAACGACTGCCAGCGAAGCTAGCGCAGCCGGCATGGTTCTCTCCGATGGCCGCACCACGATCCAGGCGAAGGGCCTCACCGTCTCCGCATCTACCACTGCTGATGGCGCTGCAGATAGCGTCGCTAGCGGCATCGACGTAGCCGGCGACCATGAGCTCACCATCGTTGCCGGAGAAGAAGGCGTGACAGTGACTGCCACATCCGACGCGACCGATGGTACCGGCATGGGCCAGGCCGTAGGTCTCACCGCAGATGGTGAAGAAGGCAGAGCCCTCGTCAATATCATCACTGACGGTAAAGTGGAAATCACTGCAAGTCAGAACAATGCAACCGCTGCCAAAACTGCCGGCGGTGACGAAGAAACCAAGGCTATCGCTGTGGAACTGGATAAGGCTTCCATGAACGTGACCGCAGGCGGTAGTATTACATTCTCGGCTGTCAATAAAGCGTATGGAACGAAAGAAGCTGCGCTGATTGCTAAGGATTCTGATGTGACTCTGGACGCCGGCGAAGGCGACAAGGTAATTCTTTTCTACGGTGATGTAGGTCTCAAAGATAGCACCATGACCTTGAAGAGCGATACTATTGTGTGGGATTCCTCTAAATTGAGCGCTGGCCAAAGTGATGGCGACTTGGCGCTGAATAATTCGACGCTGACTCTCCAGGACAATGCGAAAGGCCTCGGTGTGACCGGTGGCATCACCATGACCGATAGCACCATCAACTTCTATAACAAGGATGACCAGGACGAAGCTAATCTCGGCGGTGAAGGCCATCCGGAATATGACCAGAAGAATTTCCGTACCATCCTTGTAAACGAAGGTCTGGAAGTTGCCGGTGATAACAAACTCTTCATCCGCACCAACAGCCTGAACGGTGACGTAGGCGATCGCATCGAAGTGCTCAATAATGGTGTAGCTAAGAAAGAAACCAGCGATAGTGCTAACATCCACATTTCCGTCTTCGACGAAGGCATGAAGACCGGCTACGAAGGCAAAGACTCCGTAGAACTTAATGATGGCAAAGGCATCACCATCATTAAGACTGAGGAAGGCACCGAAGGGGTAAAATACACCGCGGAAGGCGGAAAATACGACAACGGCGTATGGGATTATGAATACGAGGCCAATGTCGAAGTAGTCGGAGAGGAAGGCAGTGCCCAGAGCGTAGTCCTCAAGAAAGTGACCACCACCAAAGCCACTGCATCCTCCGCACAGAAGACCGCAGCTGAT
>CAVHZP010000232.1:0-3716 GCA_963640485.1 bacterium
GCGCATTCCATCCCGCCCTATTGGGCGGCCCCTTCTCCAAGGGGCGACTCATGTAAGGCTAATAAAACACAGCAAGAGAGCAGTCGCGAGAGGTGAACTGCCCGCTTTTTCAAAATTCGCGGCGCTTCTTAATTTCTGCGCCGCACCACCACTCCTCACTCCTCCCTCCTCACTCCTAACTTTATCCCCTATCCCTTATCCCTAAATCAAAAAATGGAGCCAATATGAATATCACCATCACCCCCGGCGCGCTTTCCGGGTCTCTCCGCGTGCCGTCTTCCAAAAGCATGACCCACCGCGAACTCATCGCTGCGGCTCTCGCGGACGGCGAGAGCGTGGTTCACGGCGTGACGCCGTCGCAGGACATCGAGGCCACGGTGCGCATCCTCTCGCTCATGGGAGCGAAATTTATTTCAGAAGAAGCGGAAGGGGGACTCACCTTCCACGTTTCCGGCGGACTTTCCAAGCAGGACAGCCTTCTCGAAGCTGACGCCGGTGAATCGGGATCCACCCTCCGTTTCTCCATTCCTTTGGGCCTCATTTCCGGGAACGAAGTGCGCTACGAAGGCCACGGGAAATTGCCCGCCCGCCCGCTGACGCCGTACTACGGGATTTTTGATGAAAAACAAATTTCCTACGACAACGACAAAGGTCTCCCGCTCACAGTGAAGGGCGCGCTTACGGGCGGCGTCTACGAACTCCCCGGCGACGTGAGCTCCCAATTTTTCACGGGCCTTCTCTTCGCGCTGCCCCTGGCGCAGGAGGACTCGACCCTTCGGAGCACCACCACCCTGGAGTCCAAGAGCTACGTGGACATGACCCTGGACACCCTCGCGCGCCACGGCATCACAATCCACGAAAAAACGCCGGAGCTTTACGAAATCCCCGGCGGTCAGTCTTATAGAAATGGAATTTTCTCTGTGGAAGGCGATTATTCCCAGGCCGCTTTCTGGCTCGTGGCCGGCATCGTGGGCGGCGAGATTTCCCTCACCGGACTCTCAGCCACTTCCAAGCAGGGCGACAAAGCGATCCTTGCTATCTTACAGGAAATGGGCGGACATATTTCCGGAGACGGTGACAGTATCACCGCGAAGAAATCGGACACCCACGGCACCGTCATCGACGCCGAAGACTGCCCCGACCTCGTCCCCGTCCTCGCAGCCCTGGCATCCGTCAGCCGCGGCCGCACGGAAATCATTCACGCCGCTCGCGTGCGCCTCAAAGAATGTGACCGCCTCCACGCTATGGCCGTGGAGCTCACCAAGCTCGGCGCCCGCATCGAAGAGAAACCCGACGGCCTCGTCATCGATGGCGTAGAGAATCTCACCGGCGGCACCGTCTCCTCCTGGAACGATCACCGCATCGCCATGGCCCTCGCGGCGATTTCCCCCAAGTGCACCGGGAACCTCACCATCGAAGGCGCAGAGAGCGTAAGGAAATCGTACCCGGGATTCTGGGAGGATTTTGGTGGTGTGCAGGCATAGTGGTGGTGTCCGTTATCGGTTTTGTAGTCAGTGGTCGGTAGTCGGTAGTCGGGACGCGATTGGCTGCTTCTCCACTACCGTTCTCCGTTTACCGTATAACCGTTTACCGACCCTTTGGACGATAGCGGGAGATGGCGCGGTTCACTGTAAATCGTATGGCGTTCCATTTCCTGTTATCGTAATCATGCTCGGATTACGGTTACACGGTAAACGGTTCACGGCAACGACGGGGAAGCAGGGAGATGCGTCCCGACCACCGACTACCGACTACCGACTACGAAATGCCCACACCTTTTTTCCCGCTCTCCCTCCAGCATCTCCAACAGTTTCGGCGGCGTTTCACTTTTCCACACCCATGCGGGCGCTTCGGCGGCCGCTTTTTCTTTTGCCGATTTGAGGTCGTAGTACACCTGCCACTTGGCGTCCACGAGAGCGCGACCGGTTTGGCGGAGGAGGTAGGCCGGGTGGAAGGTGGGCATTACCGGGATGCCGTGGTAGTCGATCCACTGGCCCCGGGAGCGAATGATGCCTGCCTCGCGGCCCAGGAAGAAGCGGAGCGCCACCTTCCCCAGGCCTACGATGACCTTGGGGCGAATGAGCTCTATTTCCTCGGCCAGCCAGATGGCGCCGCAGCGATTGCCTTCGTCCATGGTGGGTGTGCGGTTGCCCCGGGGGCGGCACTTCACGATGTTCGTCACGTACACGTGGTCGCGGGTGATGCCCACTGACGCCAGGGCTTTGTCCAGAAGCTGGCCCGACGGTCCCACCAGCGGGCCGCCGTACTCATCCTCCACACTCCCGGGCCCCTCGCCGACAATCATGAGCGGCGAATCCGCCGGTCCCGTGGAGAGCACCGGCCCCCGCCCGCCTTCGCTCCGGAGCGGGCAACGCTCACAGGTGGCGATGGCCTCTTTCAAAACCGCGTGAGAGGAAATGGGAAACGAGTGATGAATTTCCTCGAGGCCGTCCTCGTCTTCGTGTCCAAATAAATCCATGGTATCACGCCTCCTTTGGAAATATGGTAGCCCAAATGCCGATGTCCGGTCAAGCTTGACAGATGGGGGATGGGAGAGCAAAGTAATAAGAGAAGTGCGGGTGAGGTTAGTGGTTTAGTAATTAGTAATTAGTAATCAGTAATCAGGGCGCGATTGGCTGCTTTCTCATAGCTATGAAGAAGCAGCCAATCGCGTACTGACTACTGGCTACCGATTACTGATCACTAAACCGATAGCGTTATAACCGATTCCCACAAGGAGGAAGGCTTTATGGATTTTCTTGGATTGACCGCTTGCCTCTACGGCGCGCTGCTCCTGGGGGCGGCGGTGGAGGATGGACGGAGCGGGGAGATTTCTGACGGCTGGGCGATTGGGCTCTTCCTCTCCGGCGCGGCGGTCGCCTGGGTCGCTGGAGCTTTGACGGCGCATCTCCTCTCCACCGGAGTCACGCTTCTGGTCTATGGATTTCTGTATGCGGTTTCCCGGAAGTCTTTGGGCACGGGAGATATATGTCTCGCGTCCGCTGCGGCGGCGTGGCTCACTCCGGCGGCATCGCTGCTGGCGCTTTGGCTGTCCGCCATGGCGGCACTGGTCTACGTGGGCGTGCTGGCGGTCTTAGGGAAATTTTCTGTTTCCATGGAAATCCGGTTTGCGCCATTTATTGCGATAGGAGGCCTGGTGACTTATGGACTGGAACAAATGGGGAGTCTCTCCGTCCTCGCGGCCTGGCTTTCTTTTGGTTGAAGCGCTGCTGGCGCTTCTTCTCCTGGGACTCGCCAGCGCGTTTGCAGTGCCCACGATCTGGGACTGGCAGCAGGAGCGGACCATCGATATGGCGGCGGGCGAATTGGCATCGGCGATCCGGGAGGCGGAAATCGAAGCGCGCAGCGGCTCTGAATCCAATGAGGCCTCTATTATCACGTTCTACTGCAATAGCGATACCGATGGCCGCGTCAAATACGAGACCCGCCGGGGCGCGAAGATCATCACGCCGAAGGGCAAGCTTTCCCAGAATATCCGCGCCAGCGGGAGCCTCCAGGTCACCTTCCGCAAAGACAGCTTCGCCGGCTCGGAAGGCAATTCGAAATATTCCATGTCCATCAAGACCCGGGATGGCACATACGAGCGACAGATCGTGGTGGCCATGTATACAGGCCGCGTGAGGATCGTGAAGGTGAAGTGAAGGGATAAGGGATAAGGGATAAGGGATAAGGGATAAGGGATAAGGGATAAGGGA
>CAVHZP010000233.1:0-3715 GCA_963640485.1 bacterium
CGCGACCCTTCTCCAAGGGTCTACGTCTTAGGGCTAGCGTAACATAATGATTCTGACTGCTGGTATTTAAAATCCTTAACTTAACAGCATTGCTTCTCCAAGGGGCGACTCATGTAGGGTTTGCGCCACATATCGCTTTAACCGATAGCAGTTCCAGTTCCTGCTATCGGACTACGGTTACACGGCAAACGGTTCACGGATCCGATGAGAAAGCACTCAAACGCGCCCTGACCACTGACCACTGACCACCGACTACCGACCACCGACTACCGACTACTAAATCGATAGCGTTGCTTCTCCCAATTTCTCCATGAAAAGTTTCGTATTCTCCATGAGGTCCGGGCTCTCTGTCTGCAGGGCGCCGCCTACGAGGAAGATGGTGTCCGGGCCGTAGACGCGGACCATTTCTTTGAAGAGTTGCCAGCGCATGCCGCCGGAGGGGACGGGGAAGTTGGATTTCAGGTAGGCCATCTTGGTTTCCGTGCCTTCAGCAATCTTCTGGCAGGTGTCCTGGGAGAAGGCGAAGCGGCCGCCGAAGCTGGTGAAGATGGAAGCATCGGCGCCGGCGAGGCGGGAGAGCTGGCCGTAGTAGCAGAAGGGGGAGACGCCGCTGTCTTTCGAGAGCACCATGGGACCCGAGAAGCAGGGGTGAAGGAAAATGGGGAGACCGAAGTCCGGCGAACGAGCCAGGTCGCGGATCATGGTGAAGCCGGTGATGGCAGGGGCGGCCATGATGCCGTCAGCGCCGAGCTCCTTGGCCTTGTAGGCTCTTTCCAGGAAACCGAGGCCGTCGGTGGTGCAGTTTGCCACATACATGCTCTTCTTGCCGGTCTTTTCGTTTGCGTCTGCCACGGCCATGACGCACTGGAGCACGCGCTCTTCGAAAGGCGCATAGCTCTGGTTCATGAGGCTGTGATCGTCTTTGATGATGGGGCAACCGCCCATGGCCAGGTCGTACACCATTTTGCCAAGTTCCTTCGGGCTTCGGCCCAAAGGTTTGATAGCAGACATGAGGATGGGGCCTCTCGGCACGCCGCAAAGGTCGCGGATGCCGCTTCTGCCAAACTTCGGGCCCGGGTAGTTGTCGTACATGCCCTCGGGCAGGTCGAAGGACATGAGGCGGATGCCCTCCTGGAGGCTCGTATTTCCGAAGAGCATATTGATGAGCTCCGCCATTTCATCGCCCACCGCGTCGGGGCTGTAGGAAATCGTGGCATAGTAAGCCCCCGGCTCTGCTTTTTTCAGGTCGTCGATTTCGCCCACGATGGTGTCGGCGATGAAAGAGCCTTCCACCAATTCGTAAGGGCACTCCACCGTCTGCTCCACGCAGATGCCAAAGGCCAGTTTCTTCGCTTCTTCATACGAGGAAGCCGCGATGCGATAGGTCGCAGTAAAACGGGAGGACTCTTTGAGATCTCCCGTCAGTTCAGCAAATAATTCACTATCAAAAAAAGATGTATTGTTCAAAAGGGACTCCTTTCAGGTTTGAATAGCGGGGTGACGCTGGAGGGTTAGTAATCAGTAATTAGTGGTCAGTGATCAGGGCGCGTCTTCTGCTATCTACCCCCCCCTTCCTTCGGAAGGGGGAGGGCCCGAAGGGCGGGGTATAAGCTGGCGAAGCCTTTCCTATCAAGCCCTCTTCTCTGAAGAGGGTGCCCGTAAGGGCGGGTGATGGCTCCCCTAAGCGTCTGATTGCTTTCTTAGGGAACTACTGATTCTTCGATTTAATCAGTGGTTCCCTAAGCCAACCTCCACCGCTTCGCGGTCCCCCTCCTTCCAAAGGAAGGAGGTCACACTGCGGAAAACGCGCCCTGATTACTGATCACTGACTACTACTTACTAAATCGATAGCGCTTCTTACTCTTTCTCGTGCGTTAGCCTATAGGGATTATCTAAATGCGCTGCGGTGTCATCGGCGAGCCAGTAGAGCGGGCGGTTCCTGGTTTCCTCAAACATACGGCCCACGTATTCGCCGATGACGCCGAGGCCCATGAGGTTCATGCTGCCGAAGAGGGAGATGAGTATGGTCATGGTGGCCCAGCCGGGGACGGCCTGGTCTGTGAGGACGCAGTAGAGCACGTGGAGAATGAGGAGCGCGCCGAAGGCAGCGGCGAAGACGCCGCAGTAAAATGCCATGCGCAGCGGCAGGGTGGAATTGGTGATGATGCCGTCCATAGCGAAGTGGAGCATCTTTTTCATGGAGAATTTCGAAACGCCCGCATGCCGTGCCGGCGCTTCAAATTCGATGGTGGTCTGCTTGAATCCCAATCCGCCGACGATGCCGCGGATGAAGCGGGAATGTTCGCGGAAGCGGAGGAACGCATCCAGCGCCTTGCGATCCATGAGACGGAAATCAGAGCCGCCGGGGACCACCGGGGAATTGGAAATCGAATTGATCACCGCGTAGTATCCGGCGGAGGTGATTTTCTTTACCGGCCCCGCGTCTTCGGTGGCGGTGCGGATGGTCTGCACGATGTCATAGCCCTCCTGCCACTTCTCGATGAGCGTGGGGATCAATGCCGGCGGATGCTGCATGTCGCCGTCCATGGTGATCACCGCATCGCCGATGGCGAAGTCCATGCCGCAGGTGATGGCGATCTGATGCCCGAAGTTCCGTGCAAAGGTGAGCGCCCGTACATGAGGATCACTCTCTGCCAACTGGTGGATGAGCTCGTCAGTGCGATCCTTGGAGCCATCATTCACATAAATGATTTCATACTCCATAGGTACCCCTTGCATCACCTTCGTCACTTCGTCGTGGAAATACACCACATTTCCTTCTTCGTTATATACAGGTGTTACGATAGATATCATGATATGCCTCCCAATACCCTACATTATAGCACAAGCGCGAATTCTTATTTTATACTTATTATAGGGAAAGGAGATTACAGAAAGGGGAAGGGGAGTTAAAGATTTTTGAAATAAAAAGGGATAAGGGATAGGGGATAAGGGATAAGGCGCGTTTGACTGTAGCGGAAGATGCGCATATGCCTTCTTCTCTGAAGAAGGTGGCCGTTAGGCCGGATGATGGGAAGAAGCGCTTTCGCATCCATCACCCGCCCTTCGGGCACCCTCTTCAGAGAAGAGGGCTTGACTCATTTGACTGCTTCGCCAAATGCGCCTTATCCCCTATCCCTTATCCCTTGGACACAAAAAAGCACCCCCTGGGGAGTGCTTTTTTTATTCCACCTCGCTGATGCAGGCGAGGGTGAGGTCGTATTTCTTTTTGAGCTCTGCCATGAGGGGGGCGGTGCCTTCCATGGTGCCGGAGCGGAGGATTTCTGTGATCTCGATGCTGAGCGGCGCGAGCTGGGTGAAGGCGAGGTTCTGTACCACGCCTTTCAGGGTGTGGGCAGCGCGGAAGGCTTCGTCTACATTGCCTTCGGCGAGGAATTTCTCCAGGTTCGGGAAACTGGGGTCATTTGGGAATTTCAGAGCGAAGCGCTGAATGAAGGCATCGCTGGGGAAACGGCGGCGGACTTCTTCATAGTCAGCGCCCATTTTTTCGTAGCATTCTTTAATGGTCATAAGGGGTCTCCTTTTTTTTACGCTATCGGTTTAGTAGTCGGTAGTCGGTAGTCGGTAGTCAGGACGCATTTTCCGCAGTGTGACCTCCTTCCAGAGGTAATGCTATTAAGTTAAGCATTTTAAATACCAGCAGTCAGAATCATTATGTTACACAAGCCTCAAGGAGTAGACCCTTGGAGAAGGG
>CAVHZP010000234.1:0-3700 GCA_963640485.1 bacterium
CTTCGGCGCATTCCATCCCGCCCTATTGGGCGGCCCCTTCTCCAAGGGGCGGCGCTTTTTAGGCTTGCGTAATGCGAGCATGCTTACCTGCCGGGATGATAAATCCGAGGGCTACACTCAGGATGACCTCAGTGCTTCCCTGAGGAAGGCGCCTCTTCATAATAGACCAAACCTGGAAATCCTTCTGCAGGATTTCCATCGCCAAGGGACGACTCTCTTACGCCAGCATAACAATCTGCATCAAACCTCAGCATTAACTCACACAAAAAAGGACTCGCAGCAAAACTGCGAGTCCTTTTTTCGTCTGTAAAAAGTAGAGCATAAAAAAAGCCATCTAATGGCTAGACGGCTTCCTTCACCTTATGATTTTCAAGAGAAAGCCCGTCCACGCCCATGGATGACCTCTGTCTCTTTTCTATTGCCATTATAGCAAACTCGTCTCCCCATGACAAGGGAAGTTTATATGAGAAACGCTGTCGGTTTAGTAGTCGGTAATCAGTGGTCAGGGCACTATTTCCTGCTGCCTCATCGTTGCCGTTTACTGTACACAATAGAAATGGTCGGCCCCCCCGCCAATAAAGGGCAAAAGTTCCGACCGTCATCATTATAGCAAACTCATTTCCTTATAGCAAGAAAAATTTCATAGGCTATACGGTTACACGATAAACGGTTCACGGCTACGACGGGACAGCAGGGAACCGCGCCCTGATTACTGATCACTAATTACTGATCACTAAACCACTAGCGTCAATCCCCACAAGCTCAGAACCCCTTCGCCCGGAGTTTCTTTTCCCAATAGCTAAAGAGGAAAGTGAGGAGAATCGCTACCGCCCAGTAGGCAATGGCGTCGGCGATATATGGTTCGGTGCGGCGGTTATAGAGGGCGGAAAAGATGTCGGCTTTCGCGAACATATCCACCACTTTCACCGTGAAGACGAGGGCGAGAAGTTTGATGGTCTTCAGATAGTACGTGAAGAAGGAAGGCAGCGCCACCACGAAGGCCTGAGGCAGGACGATGCGGGTGAAGGCTTTGAATGGCGAGAGGCCCATGGCCACAGCCGCTTCGAATTGACCCTTGTCCACCGAGCGGAGCGCGCCTCGAATATTTTCCGACTGATACGCGGTGTTATAGAGAATGAATGTGGTGTACACGGACCAGTACGGCGATACGTCGAAAGGTTTCACGGTGTAGCCCACCACGGCGGAGATGACCGGCGCCAGGAGGAAGGGCAGGGAGTTGTAAATGATGAAGAGCTGCACGATGCCCGGCACGGCGCGGAAGAAGGAAATCAGCACGGTGAAAATGCCGTTCACGATTTTATTCGGCTTGATGCGCGCGATGGCGATCATGGAGCCGAAGATGACGCCGAAGAAAAGGCTGATGAACGCCATGAAAAGGGTATTGGGGATCGCCCCGGCGATGAAGAAGAGCGCCGTCGGCAATACTTCAAAGTCGATCATATTACGCCCTCCTTACTTTGTGACTGCTGGCCCGCTGGAAGAGATGGAATACCACTTCCACCAGGATGACGAAGAACCAGTAAATCAAAGCCACAGCGCAGTAGGTTTCCAATTTCCCCTGGCCGTAGTTGGCATTGATCAAAAGGCCTGCGCGGCCCATGAGATCCACCACGCCGATGAAGTACATGATGGATGTGTCTTTCAGAATGTTGATGGCTTCGCTCACGAGACCCGGCAGCGCAATGGGCAGCGCCTGGGGCGCGATGATGGAGAAGACCCGGCGCGCCGGCGAGAGGCCGAAGACGATGGCCGCTTCGTGCTGGCCTTTCTCTACCGCCAGGTACGCAGGACGGATGATTTCCGCTACCACAGGCGAGTAATGGAAGGTCAAAGCAATGATGACGTAGGACGTGAGGGACCAGCCGTCCGGGCTGATGCCGAGCCCCCGCACCAGCGCCGGCAGGACGAAGTACACCAGGTACAGGTCCAGCACAAATGGCATGCTGCGGTTGTAAGAGAGCCACACGTCGCAGAACTGGGACAGCACCGGCACCTTGGCAATGCGTGCCACAGCAATGATGACGCCCACAATGAGGCACAAAGAAATCGACGCCGCGATGACGCCCATGGTAAAGGGGATCGCACTGGCGAGCCTTGGGAAGAGCCCAAGGAAATAGGAAATATCAAAGGTAAGCATTTCGTACTCCTTAGCTTTGAGATAGAGGGATAGGGGATTGGGAATAAGGGATAGAGGTTGGAAGATTCAATATGTGGAACTTGAGGGATAAGGGATAGGGGATAAGGGATAAGGCGCATTTAACTGCTTCCTCACTACCGTCTTCCGGTTACCGTATAACCGCGGTGGGAAAGCAGGCCTGCGTGTCCATATCCCTTATCCCATATCCCATATCCCTTGAGCACTCACGTGAACCTGTCCTTATCCCTCTCTCTTCAGCATGCGCTGCAAAAATTGCTGGGTCTTTTCTTCTTTCGGGTGGGTAAAGATGGCATCGGGTGTGCCTTCTTCCACCACCAGGCCGTCGGACATGAAGACGACTTTGGAAGAAACTTCCTGGGCGAAGTGCATTTCATGGGTCACGATGACCATGGTGATGCCGAGGGTGGCGACCTGGGCGATGGTGTCCAGGACTTCGCCTACCAGCTCCGGATCCAGCGCCGACGTGGGTTCGTCGAAGAGAATCACATCCGGCCGCGGCGCCAGGGCGCGGGCGATGCCTACGCGCTGCTGCATGCCGCCGGAAAGTTCGGAGGGATAGAGTTTCGCATAGTCTGCCATGCGGACGCGAGCGAGCTCTTCCATGGCGATTTCCTCGGCTTCCTTCTTCGTCTTGCCGTAGCCGTAGATGAGGCCTTCCGTCACATTTTCCAGTACATTTTTATTTTTAAATAGATTGAACTGCTGGAACACCATGGTGGACTTGCGGCGCAGACGCTGCACCTCCGCTTTGGTGATGTGAGAGAAATCCACCGACACGTCGTCGATGGTGAGCTTCCCTTCCTCCGGCTGTTCCAGATAATTGAGGCAACGCAGGAAAGTGGTCTTCCCTGTGCCCGAAGGCCCCAGGATAGAAACTACATCACCTTTTTCTACATTCAGGCTGATGTCTTTCAGGACTGTATTCTTCCCGAAAGATTTACGTACATGTTCAGCAGTTAAAATGCGGGACATCTTTGAAAACCTACCTTTCAAACTTATATAAGGGGCGAAGCCCTTTCCGCTTTTACCTCCTTCCCCTGGAAGGAGGGGGACCGCGTCAGCGGTGGAGGTTGGCGACGCTGAAATGACTCCATACGCTTCACGCCACCGCTTTCACCCTCTTCCTTTGGAAGGGGGTGGGCCCGTAGGGCGGGGGTTGGCTGAGGTTGCTAGCGCTTAAAGCACTATGTTACGCAAGCCCTACATGAGTCGCCCCTTGGAGAAGGGGCACGCGATAGCGGAGGATGGAGTGCCTCGCCAGAGGCACAATTTGCACTAGCCATAAACATGCCAAAGTGCACAGAAAGCTTTGCACAATGCCGCTATTGCTCATTATGCGCCTACGGCGCATTCCATCCCGCCCTATTGGGCGGCGCCGTTTGGCCTCTAAGGAAGGCGCCTTAATGGGCAGGCTAGGCGCCTCTTCATAATGGGCCAAACTTGGAAATCCTTCTGCAGGATTCCCATCTCCAAGGGGCGACGCTTTTTCGGGCTGAAGTAACAATCTGCTTTACCCTTCAG
>CAVHZP010000235.1:0-3688 GCA_963640485.1 bacterium
CAGGTGCATATATCCCGTAGGACTCGGGGCGAATCGGGTACGAATTTTCATAATTTTCTCCATTTACCGCCTGTCGCACATGTCGCTGCGGCTTCTGGCTACTAGGGAAATACTGAACGCACATCCCGCACGCCAACCTCCACCGCAAGCGGTCCCCCTCCTTCCAGAGGAAGGAGGGTAAAAAGGAAAGGCCTTCCTTCGGAAGGCCCACCTTATATATATCCCCTTCCTTTGGAAGGGGGAGGGCCCGAAGGGCGGGGGTTGATTCCCCGCAAGCGGTCAACTGGATATCTTCCGCTTCCGTTAATTGCGGGACGCACTTTGTTCTCTCGACAATGTTTCTCTAGCCGGCTAGTAGCTAGCAGCCAGCAGCTAGAAGCAACACCGCCATGTACGCACCAACGTGTGCAGCACTACATGCTTAGTCTGGCATCGAGTGTACAGCGTCGAAAAGATTCTTATCCCGCTGGATTTTTTCTTCGCTGCCCATGACGCAGATATAGGGATCGTCGATGATACTCTTCACCAGCGGCGCCAGAGCACGGATATCTTTCACCTGGCAGTTAATCACTTCGTCACGAATGCGCATGCGTGCTTCTTTGGTATTTCCATTGAGGTAGCGGAGCATAGCTCTGTCAGCCTTCATGATCGGGGTCAGCTGGATTTCGTCAGCTGCCATGGTGCCGATGACGTACTTGGTCATTTCGCGGTCCGACAGTTCCAGGGTTTCCAGGTATTCCGGCAGGCCTTTGTATACGTCCAGCGTTTCTTTCAGGTTCGGGTCGCGGTAGGAGCACAGGATACCCGTGCCGTCCCGCAGGAACTGGGTGAATGCGCCGTAAGCGCCGCCGAGAACGCGAACTTTTTTCCACAGATATTCGTAGCGGAGAATGGTTTCCATGACGCGAAGCGCGCCGGTGTATTCGAAGCCGTGCTGGCGGAAGTTGCTGCCTTTCGCCACATACTGTACCTTACCGGAAGTAAGGAAAGCTTCATTGATGGCAGTCTTATCGAAGTCGAAAATGTGCGGCGCTGTTTCCTCACCCATAGGCATATCGGAAATGACGGAGGAGAGGTTGGCAAGCATGGCCTTCTCTTCTTCTGCTTCGCCTACGGTTTCAAAGAACATATTGGCGCGAGTGAAAATTTTCGCCGAAAGAGCAGCCAGTTTTTCTGCGATTTCCTCTGCTTTGCCGTCAAATTCCTTCACCAGGTTCGCCAGGAAATAGTAGTAAGTCATGCAGGTCTGTTCTGCGTACTGGCCGGCCGGCGAGAAGTAAGAGGACAGGCGGCCCATGGTGAGGCTGTGGCCACGAGAGAATACGGACATATCCCATTCCGATTTCTCCTGCAGAAGGATTTCTTTCAGGCGGCGGGTGTCCTTGAAGGAAGTGTGGTTCACCACTTCGCCCAGGATTTCCATGAGTTTATCCACTTTGCTGGTCAAAGCCTTGCCGCGAACGCACATGACCGGCACGTACTTCGACGCATCATCGATGCCGCTATAGCTGGATACGTGGAACGTGAGGCCGCCGGTGTATGCATTAGAGAGTCGCGCCAGCTCGGTGTAACTGTGCTGCTCGGTGTCCATGCTGCGAAGGAGCGACGCCAGGAGAATGGCGTAGGGGATTTCTTCCTTCGACAGGCCATAGAGTTTGAAGAACATATTCACATAGGAAATACCGGTGGTGTGTACAGGGAAATGGAAATGGGAAATCCCTTCCGCCTCGCCTTTCACCAGTTCTTCTTCCTCGATGTCCCGCTTCAAATCTTCGCGGGACAGGAGTGGAATGGTTTTCAGGGCTTCTTCGGTTTCCATGGAAGCCTGGCGCTCTTTCAGCGCTTTGGTGGAAGCCATGATTTCTTCCAGCTGCTCTTCGGTGAGGCTGCTCTTGTAGGACGCCAGCTTTTCAGCAGTTTCGGCGTTCTTCTTTTCAGTGAGGCCTTTTTCCGGCTTCAAAGTCACCAGCACCTGGTGCGGGTTCTTGATCACATATTTCAAGAGCAAACTTTCGAAATAGCCGCTCTGGATGCCTTCGCGCAGGGCTTTGATGTCGTCGATATAGCGCAGTGCTGCCATGGGGTCTCTGTCGTAGAGCCACAGATCCATGACGCGAACGCCATAGAAAAGTCCCTTCGGGCGACCCTGGTAGTCGTTTTCGCGGGAGGTGAATTCGGTGCGGTTCAGTGCCGCATCGAGCATATCTTTATCGATGCCTTCCAGCGCCAGACTGCGGAGGGTACTGTCCAGTACCTGAGCAAATTCTGCCTGTTTCTCAGTTTCCGAACCGGTCACTTCGATGGTCCATACCGGCTGCTTGTAGCTGTCGCAGTAGGAGCCGGACAGGTCGTTTCCAAGGGCCTTATCCAGGACTGCCTTTTTCAGTGGCGCGCCGTCCATGTCGATGAGCACGTAATTCAGAATACGGAAAGCCAGAGATTCTTTCGTGGTCATGTGGTCATTCATGGCAAGATACAGCGCATGAATGGCTTTGCCCGCTTCGCTTTCCTGTTCAGCGATGCCATAGGGACTGGTGACGGTGACGCGCTTCGCAAATGGCGCCTGGGTCTTCACGGCCGAGTCCACATTGCGGCGGTCGAAATGGGACAGATATTCCTCATCAATGTAAGCGAGGGTCTTTTCGATATCCATGTCGCCGTAAAGGTAAATGTAGCTATTCGACGGATGATAGAAACGGCGATGGAATTCGGTAAATTCGCGGAAAGAGAGCATGGGGATCACTTCCGGATCACCGCCGGATTCAACGCCGTATGTGGTATTAGGGAAGAGTTTCTCAGTGGCGCGGTCTTCCAGAATTGCTTCCGGCGCAGAGAGCGCCCCTTTCATTTCATTGTAAACCACACCATTGTAGGTCAGCGGCGCGTCTTTGCTTTCCAGCTCATAGTGCCACCCTTCCTGCATGAGGATCTGCGGATTTTTCAGGCAATCCGGATAGAAAACCGCATCCAGATACACGTCCATCAGATTGTTGAAATCCACCGCATTGCGGCTAGCAATGGGGTACATGGTCTTGTCAGGCCAGGTGATAGCATTCAAAAAGGTATTGAGGGACCCCTTCGCCAATTCGACGAATGGTTCCTTCAATGGATATTTCCGGGAGCCGCACAGGGTGGAATGCTCCATGATATGGGGCGTCCCCTTGGAATTGTCCGGTGTGGTGCGGAAACAAATGTAAAATACTTTATTGTCATCATCGCTGTCTAAGTAAAGAAGACGGGCACCGCTCTTCACGTGCTCCATCAAGTAGGCATCGGCATTGACTTCTTCAATATAAGACATGCGGCTCACACGGAAACCGTGGACCATGTCTCCATCATTCCATTTCATACAAACCTCCTAGGGTTGGGGGGGCGCTGATGGTGCTACCGCCAGTCGCACATGTCGATGTAGCTTCTAGCTGCTGGCTGCTAGTCGGCCAGAGAAACATCTCACCAATGCGCCAAGTGCGTCCCGCGTTTTAAGAAATGCGGGAATCTGGAGCAACATACGGCTAGTGGAGGCATCATCCGGCCTACGGCCACCTTCTTCAAAGAAGAAGGCAAAACGCGTTAAGCCCTCTTCTTTGAAGAGGGTGCCCGAAGGGCGGGTGATGCCTACCACTAGGGAACCGCTGATTAAATCGTTGCCTGAAATCATTCTAGAATTTTTATGCAAGACGAGGAAAAG
>CAVHZP010000236.1:0-3687 GCA_963640485.1 bacterium
TGGGCGGATATGTCCGGCAGCTACGCGCTGTGGATTTTGTATTTCCTTTTCCTGGCGCTGGACGCGTTGCTGCTTTTCCGCATGGCCATGAAAAAAGAATGGCTCTCGGTGCTGGCGGGGCTGACGCCTTTCGTGATGGCACTGTCCGCGCTGATTTCCGCCTTTGAAACATCCGGGGCGCTGCCGGCCATGGTGGTGTCTTCGTACTGCGCGATTCTCGCCATCGGCGTCATTGCCCGGGGCTTCCAGATGGACCGGCCGGTGCAGCGCTGGGGCGGCGTGGCGCTTCTGGCAGGAAATGGGATCATCCGCGTCATGGACTCGGCGCTTTCCTTTGCCGAACGCGGCGTTTTCTTCCTCGCCATCGGCATCTTCGCGGCGCTGGTGTGTTTCCTGCTCTATAAGATGAGCGGAGGCGCAAAGAAGCCGGCGGTGAAAGAAAAGGAGGAAACCGATGATGCTGAATAAAAAATTCGCGCTTCTCCTTTTGGCCGTGGTGGCAGTAGTGGAAATCATTTCCCTGGTGTGGATTCGCGGGGATTATCGCAATACGCTCCTTGATGGTGCAGAGTACCAGGTGCCTGCGACCATTGATTACAAAGGGGATTTCTATCATAAGAATTATCTGTCTCTCGCAGTGCCCATGACGGAAGCGGCCTGGAAGGGACGGACTATCCCGGAAAAGGGAGAGGAAATCTACCTGTCCCTCGCCCCAAATGAAGCGGGCCTTATGGAAATCACCGGCGCTTTTGCCGAGAAACCGGCAGGCGACTACATCGCGACCCGCGTCATGTCCTATGTTGAGGGAACCGTGCATTTCAATTTCCCGGTGGATCGCATGTACATGTCACCGGAGCAGCTGCAGAAATTATCTGTGGTGGAACTCTCCGAGCGGGTGCAGGTGATGAATGAGGAAAAGAAAACCACCGAAACCCAAATGAAGAATGAAGTCACCGCTCTGATCCGCGTCAAAGACGGCCGCGTCGCCGTTTCCCGAGTCCTCGCCAATGGCTCTCCTGTGGAGCAGACCTATACCACCGTGGGAAAGAATATGAATATCAAATACGCTCAGGGCCCCCATGAGAGGGATCAGTATACCACGAGGATTAACGCGAAGGCGGATGTGGGCGAGGAATGAGGCTATCGGTTTAGTAATCAGTAATTAGTAGTCAGTAATCAGGCGCTTTAAGCGCTGGAGTTAGAAGGGCATGCTAGGGAATCACTGATTCTTCGATTTAATCAGTGGTTCCCTAGCGTTGTCGGGTTAGTAATCAGTGACTGGTAGTCACTGACGCGATAAACGCTATCATACATAGAGTTTATCGCGCTATGTTTGAATAGCGGAACCTGCGCCCTGATTACTGACCACTGATCACTGATTACTAAAAAATCACCACAACATTAAGGAGGGATACCATGTATATCATTTTGATGCGTCACGGCGAAGCAGAGCCGGAGACGGGAGACATTTCCAATAGAAGCCGGTCGCTGACCCCGAAGGGGATGCGGCAGGTGCGGCGGACGGCGCGTCTGCTGAGCAAATTGCTGAAGGAAAATTCGATTCGTATCTACACCAGTCCGTACACCCGGACCCGGCAGACCGCGGCAATCCTGGCAGAGGAGTGTTTCGCTGAGGAAATCCACACCGCAGAGGAACTGGTTTCCAGTAACTGGCAGATGGTGCTGAATCATCTGATTTCCGATGGCTCGCCTATCGCGCTGGTATCTCACCACCCGTTCCTGCAGTCCTACCTTTTGTCCGCTTGCAGCGCGGCCATCAAGTTTGAGCTGGCAGGCATTGCCGTCATCGACTACGACCTTCGCTGGAAGGAAGGGAAACTGGCGGGCTATTTCACCTCCGGCCTCCGGCAGCTGAAGAAGGAGGACTGACATGAAGAAACTTCTGACCATCGCAGGCTCCGACTCCTCCGGCGGCGCGGGGATTCAGGCGGACCTCAAAACCTTCGCCGCCCTGGGCACCTATGGCATGAGCTGCATCTGCGCACTGACGGCGCAGAATACGAAAGGCGTCACCATGGTGACCAATACGCCGGTGGACATGGTGATAGCGCAGCTGGAAGCGATTTATGACGATGTGCCGCCGGAAGGTGTGAAGACCGGCATGCTGTCGTCGAAGGAAATCGTGGGCGCTGTGGCCGATTTCCTTTCTGCTCACGCCGGCGCGCCGCTGGTGGTGGATCCGGTCATGGTGGCCACCAGTGGCGACGTGCTCCTGGCAGAAGACGCCATCGAGACTTATAAAGAGAAACTCATTCCCCTCGCCACCCTCATTACGCCGAATATTCCCGAAGCGGAAGTGCTTTCCGGGATTTCTATCACCGACGAAGCCACCCGCCGCGATGCTGCGAAGAAGCTCATGACCATGGGTTGTCAGGCGGTGCTCATCAAAGGCGGCCACCGGGTCATGGACGCTGACGACCTGTTGTATGATGGGGAGACTTTCACTTCCTTTAATGGGAAACGCATCGACACCGAAAACACCCATGGTACCGGCTGCACACTCTCTAGCGCTCTCGCTGCCAGCCTGGCGAAAGGCATGTGCCTTGTGGACGCAGTGACCGAAGCGAAGGCGTACATGGCAGGCGCCATCGCCCGCGCGAAGACCGACTCTGTAGGACATGGTCACGGGCCAGTGCATCACTTCTGGTTCTACGGTGACAAGTGGGGGAAGATGGAATGAAATATCCCTTCTTTGCCTTCATGGCGCGGATGAAATATATTTCCCGCTGGGGTCTCATGCGCAGCACCATCTCAGAGAACGATGCTGAGCATACCCTGCAAACCGTCATGCTGGCGCACGGCCTGGCGGTGATACGGCAGGAAATTTTCGGCGAGCCCGTGGACGCGGAGCACTGCGCCATGCTGGCCCTCTACCACGACGCCAGTGAAGTCTTCACCGGCGACCTGCCCACACCGGTGAAATATTTCACCGCGGGACTCCACGAGAAATATGAAGAAATAGAAACCGAAGCGCGAAAGAAACTCCTCGCCACACTTCCGGCGGACATGCAGGACGCCTACCGCCCCTACGTGACGGAGTTGGAACAAGATCCCCTCTGGCCCCTCGCCAAAGCAGCGGACACTCTCTCCGCCTTCCTCAAATGCGCGGAAGAAGTGCGCGATGGCAACCGGGAATTCCAGGAAGCCTACGAAAGCATCAAAGAGAAATTGGTTTCCCTTCACATGAAAGAAGTGGACTGGTTTCTGGCCCACTTCGCCGGGAGCTTCGAAGATACGCTGGATGAATTAAATAAGGAAATCAGAGAATAGCAGGACCGCCGGAGGCGGTCTTTTGTTTTGGCGGGGAGAGGTGCTTTGCGCAAGTTAGGAGTGAGGAGGGAGGAGTGGCGGTGCGGCGCACAAATTAAGAAGCGCCGCGAGTTTTTGAAATCGGTAAATGTGAACTTATTTTTTTATTCACGGCACTTTTTAATTTGTGTGCCGCGCTCCACTTTAACCCTCTTCCTCTGGAAGGGGGAGGGCCCGAAGGGCGGGGGATAGCCGAGCCGAAAGCTCGGAGGTGAGGAAGCAGCGAAATGCGTTTACCCTTTCCCGAAACTTGCGCCGCTAGGGAACCACTGATTAAATCGTTATCAGAAATTATACTGGAATTTTTATGCAAGACGAGGAAAGGAAATCCGAGAATAGTGAGCTATTTGAGGATTT
>CAVHZP010000237.1:0-3674 GCA_963640485.1 bacterium
ATGAAACAGCAAATCATCACGATCCGTCCCGAGGATCTTCTGGAGAGGACGGCCCGTTTCAAGAAAGAAGGTTGCCGCCTGGTGCAGATCCTTTGCACCCGGGTGGAGGAGGGTTTCGAACTGACCTACACCTTCGATAAAAATTATTTCCTGTACCACCTGCGCCTTACGGTGCCGCTGGACGGGTCCGTCATGAGCATCACCAGCCTCTACTGGTACGGCTTCATGTGGGAAAATGAAATCCACGACCTCTTCGGCCTGGACGTGCGTTTCATCGCGCCGGAGGTGGACTATGGCGGCCATTTCTACCACCTGGCGCAGAAGACGCCGTGGCATGATTTGTCCAATGCAGTGCACGCGAAGAACGCGGTGAAAGTGAATCTGCGCAGCGGCCTGGGGGTCGATGCGTCGGTGACGAAGAAGGAGGATGGCAATGGCTGAATTAACCACCGTGCCCTTTGGGCCACAGCATCCGGTGCTGCCGGAGCCGATCCATCTGGATCTGGAACTGAAAGATGAGAAAGTCGTTCGCGCCGTGCCCTCCATCGGCTACGTGCACCGCGGATTGGAGAAACTGGTAGAGAAACGGGATTTCAAACAATTCATTTTCGTGGCCGAGCGTGTCTGCGGCATTTGCTCTTTCGGCCACGGCTGGGGCTATGCGAAAGCCATCGAAGGGCTCATGGGCATCGAAGCGCCCCGCCGGGCGTCGTACCTGCGCACCATCTGGCACGAGCTCTCCCGCCTCCACAGCCATCTCCTGTGGCTGGGCCTCGGCGCTGACGCATTGGGCTTTGAAAGTCTCTTCATGCACTGCTGGCGCCTCCGCGAAACGATTCTCGACATCTTCGAAGCCACCACCGGCGGCCGCGTCATTTTTTCCGTCTGCGAAGTGGGCGGCGTGCGCCGTGACCTGTCCGACGCCATGTGTAAGGAAATAGAAGGAAAACTCAAGGTTCTTCGCAAGGAAATCGAGGAAATGAGCCAGGTATTTCTGTATGACGACACCATTCAGACCCGTCTCGAAGGCGTGGGCATCCTCTCCATGGACGACGCTATGAACCTGGGCTGCGTGGGCCCCATGGCCAGAGCCAGCGGCGTGCCCAACGACTACCGCATGGCCGACGACGACGGCGCATACAAAGATCTCCATTTCCGTCCCGTTTTGGAGCAGGCCGGCGACTGCCTCGCCCGTGTGAAAGTCCGCATCGGTGAACTCTATCAGTCCATCGACATCATCTTGGGCGCCCTGGAAAATCTTCCCGAAGGCGCCATCAACTGCCCCGTCCGCGGCATGCCGAAAGGCGAATTCTTCACCCGCGTGGAACAGCCCCGCGGCGAAGCGATTTACTACGTCAAAGGCAATGGCACAAAGAACTTAGAGCGGTTCCGGCTCCGTACACCGACGAACTGCAACATCCCCGCCCTGGTCAAAATGCTCTCCGGCTGCGACCTCTCCGATGTGCCGAATATTATACTGACCATTGATCCCTGCATTAGCTGTTGCGAAAGGTGAGCGGGTGGTTTAGTGATCAGTGATCAGTAATCAGTGATCAGTAATCAGTAATCAGGGCGCGTTAGACTTCAGTGCGTCTATACAGATAATACCGCTATGATTGCTCTGAAGCCAAACGCGCCCTGACTACTGACCACTGACCACTGATCACTAAAAAGATAGCGGTTTCATCTCTGTGTATGCGCCGGCGCCAAACGCGCCCTGACCACTGATCACTGATTACTGATTACTAACCCCCCAGCGTTAAGAGTGCAAAAATTAAAAGGAGGCAACCTATGAGTTACCTGGTATACATCAAACAGGCCGTGGCGAATTTATTTAAGCCTCCTGTGACTTCCCAATACCCATTAAAGCCGAAGGAATTTCTTCCCGGCGTCCGCGGCCGCGTGGTGAATGACGTGAGCCAGTGCATCCTCTGCGGCATGTGCGAGCGGAGCTGCCCGGCCGGCGCCCTCAAAGTGGACCGCAAGACCGGCCAGTGGAAGATCGACCCCTTCGCCTGCGTGCAGTGCGGCGCCTGCGTGGAAGCCTGCCCGAAGAAATGTCTCCACATGGATCCCCACTATGCAGCACCGGGGACGGCGAAGTCGGAAATCATTCTGGAAGTGGTGAAACAGGACGGCGCTGCCACGGTGAAGAAACAAGTGTCCGCCGTGGCACCCGTGGCTGCCTCCCAGCCTATGGGCGACCGGAGCCACATCGTGAACAATGTGGTGAAATGTATTTTCTGCGGCCAGTGCGAACGCAACTGCCCCGCCGATGCCATCACCGTAGACCGTAGAAACCGCACCTGGCGCATCAACCTGGAAGCCTGCGTGAACTGCGGCACCTGCATCGACAACTGCCCCAGGAAATGTTTGTCCCTGGGCTGCTATTTAGGAAATCGCACGGACATCACCGTGAAAGGCGTAGCCCCCATGAGAAAGGCGGCGCCGAAGCCCGCCGCTTCCGCACCAGCTGTTGCGACTCCTGCTCCTGCGCCCGTGTCGGAGACCGTGGTCATCGAAGTGCCGGACAGCCATATTTTCAATGAAATCGAAAAATGCCTCTTCTGTGGCAAGTGCGAACATGCCTGCCCCGGCGAAGCGATTTCCCTGGACAGAAGAAATCGCACCTGGACCATTGACAGAGAAAAGTGCATGACCTGCGGCGTCTGCGTGGATGAATGTCCCGCTCACTGTCTCACCCTTCGCGATGCCTGGGAAGAGGGGGAAAAGAAGGAAATCAAAACCACCTACCAGGGCAAAGTCCTCACCCGCCGCCCCGCTGTCCGCCCTGCACCGCCGAAAGCAGCTGCGCCCGCACCGGTAGCGCCAAAGGCAGAAGTACCGAAAGCGGAACCGCCAAAGGCAGAGGTGAAAGTGGGCGTCCTCCACGCCGAAGGCGCTGCCTCCACCAACCCCTGGCATATCCGCAACGCCGTAGAGAAATGCCTCTTCTGCGGCCAGTGTGAGAGAAACTGCCCGGTGGGCGCGATTTCCCTGGATCGAAAGAATCGCACCTGGTTCATCGACCGCGACAAATGCGTTTCCTGCGGCGTCTGCGAAGGCAAATGCCCGGCTCATTGCCTCACCCTCGCTGATGATTGGGAAGCTCGCGAAGAAAGAGCCGCACGCATCACCCTGCAAGGCACCATGAACGAAAGACAAAGAGCCGCCGCACAGAAAGCCGAAGCGCCGAAAGTAGCTCCTGCGCCTGCGCCTGCTCCGAAAGAAAATGAAGTCACCAGAGAATCCGAAAATCCCTGGCACATCCAGAACGCCATCGACCGCTGCCTCTTCTGCGGCATGTGCGAACGAAACTGCCCCCTCCACGCTATCACTGTGGACAGAAGAAACCGCACATGGTCCATCGACCGCGACACCTGCGCCACCTGCGGCGTCTGCACCGAAAAATGCCCCGCCCACTGCCTCACCCTGAAAGAGGAATGGGAAGAAGGGGAAAGTAGGGCGGCGGTGGTGATGCTGAAAGGCAAGCCGCGCCGGTAGTGCTGCGCCCGCTGGTCTCACATGTCACTGCGGCTTCTGGCTGCTAGCTACTGGCTGCTAGCCGGCTAGTGCGAACATCTCACCGAAGCGCAGAGTGCGTCCCACCTTATGTATACCCCCTTCCTCTGGAAGGGGGAGGGCCCGAAGGGCGGGGTCTAAGATGGCGAAGC
>CAVHZP010000238.1:0-2216 GCA_963640485.1 bacterium
CTAGCTGCTGGCTGCTGGTCGGCCAGAGCCACAATGTACGCACCAGTGGTCGCGGCACTAGCGCCCTTATCCCTTATCCCCTATCCCTTATCCCTTTTCCGCGCTATAAAATTCTTTTCTACCTCCGCAAAGAAAAAATATACCCTTCTCCATGTTCTCATTTAGCATTACCATTTTCTCAACTCGAACGCGTTTTTTGGCGGTGTGGGGTAATTTCAGGCAATTTCGCCCCATTTCAGGCGCTGAGGGGCTGATAGAAATTTGGTTCCATTTCCTGCCTTCGTATAGAATTGCATAATTCCTACATTTCTATGCATAATATTCACCCCCATTTCCCCCGTAAAAACCCCGGAAGGACGATAAAATGGGCACTTTCGGTTTTTTGTGAATTTTACCATGAAAAATCATGATACATTCTGATTTATCATTCCAATCCATGGCAATCCGTGATGGCTAGCATTTTCTTCCATTTTCCTTCATTTTCCTTCAAAGTCCTCAAAAGTCCATAGTAGTTGCTCATCAAACTTTTAGAAAAAAATTTCAAAAAAAGTCTTGTCATGCGGGGTGGTTTATGTTATATTGCAATAAATAAAAATTCATCGCGCCCTGCTGACGGCAGTTGAGCTGCGAACCGCATCTGCGGATGGTTTTCTTTATGCCCTGTTTCTTTCACCATTACCGAAAGCAAATGGGGCTCGTGCATGCCTTGATGAGATTTCAGACTGCATCATCCGGTTTCATCCCGGGACAATATTTTTCCCCCGTCGTGAGTTCTCACGAATTGGATTAAGAAAGAAGGGAACAACCTTGTCTAAGAGCAAAAAAATGGGAGTGGTACAGCTCACAACAGTCACAGCCATCAATATGATGGGTTCCGGCATCATTCTTCTGCCGGCCACCTTAGCGGAAATCGGTACCGTATCTATCTTCTCGTGGATTCTCGCCTCTATCGGCGCCACCATTCTGGCCTATGCCTTCGCGAAATGCGGCATGTATACCAAGAAGGTGGGCGGCATGGGCGGCTACGCAGAATATCGTTTCGGCCGTTCCGGAAACTTCGTTTCCAATTTCTGCTACACCATTTCTCTCATCATCGCCAATGCAGCCATTGCCAGCGGCGTGGTCAGCTACGGCTCCTATGTATTCGGCTTCGACCTCTCGCCGGTAGAAGTGTGCCTCTCCACTATTGGTGTCCTGATCCTGGCTGCTTGCATCAGCCTCGTGGGACCGAAGAAATTTGGTAAATTCACCTCTCTCGGCGTGGTATGCGTCGTTACTCCGGTCATCGGCCTTCTTCTGGCCGGCGGCTTCTTCTTCGATGCGAACATCTACAGAGAAGCATGGAACCCCAATGACATGCCTTTCTATGCATCCATGAAAGACTCCATCGCTGTCATCATCTGGGCCTTCCTGGGTCTGGAAACCGCTTGCGCAAACTCTGATACCGTAGAAAATCCGGAAAAGAATGTGCCCATCGCAGTCCTGGCCGGCACTATGCTCGCAGGCGCTTGCTACACCACTTCTACTGCTATCATCGGCGGTCTCGTTCCTTACCAGGATCTCATGGTTTCCGGCGCGCCTTTCGGCCTCGCTTATGCGACCATGTTCGGACCCACCGCAGGCTATGTGGTTTCCTGCATGCTCGTATGCTCCTGCTTCGTATCCCTCACTGCCTGGCAGTTCACCGTATCCGAAGTGGCTCGCGAAGCGTCCTCCATCGGTCTCTTCCCCCACTTCCTCTCTAAGGTCAACAAATTCCGTTCTCCTTATGTAGCTATCGGTTGCCTCGTAGGCATCCAGGTCGTCATGACCCTGGCTACCATGAGCCCCACTCTGCTGAAACAGTTCAACATCCTCATCAACCTGGCAGTCATGATCAACCTGATCCCCTACCTCCTGGCTATGGGCGCTGTATCTGACCTGCAGCGCATCGAAGGCGTGCCGATGTCCAAAGCCAAGCTGGCCAATATCGCAGCTATCATCGGCGGCATTTACAGTGTCTACGCGGTTTACGGCTGCGGCTGGGACGTCATCCTGGAAGGTGCTTTCGTCACCGCTATGGGCTACGTGATCTACGCTATCGTATCGCCGAAGCTCCGCTACATGGCTCCCCAGGTCTCCACTTTTCCACCTATGGAAAAGAAATAAGAAATAAGGCATAGTAAAAAGCCCCGAAGGATTTTCCTTCGGGGCTTTTGTGTTGCTCGTAGTCGGTA
>CAVHZP010000238.1:2356-3671 GCA_963640485.1 bacterium
ACGAGAAAGCAATCAAACGCGAACCGACCACTGACTACCGACTACTGATTACAAAACCACTATCGCCCTCCCAGCTTCCCCTCTATTTCTTCTTTCGCCTTTCTGACGAAGGAGAGCATTTCTGTGTCCAGGGGATAGCGGATCACGCAGCCCGGGGAAAGAATGACGCTTTTTCCCTGGGTCTGGCGGAGGGTTTCGTAAATCTGGTATTCGATTTCATTTTTATGGCCGTCGGTGATATCCATGCGCTCTAAGCCTGCCATGATGCATTTGCCAGTGAGCACCTGGGCTTCGTGAATGTCCGGGAGCGATTCCCAGGCGTGCCAGTTAAAAATCTGCACCGGATATTTCCTGAGGAGCGGAAACATGATATTTTTCCCGTGGGCGTGAAGCACATTGCACCAGCCCTGGGACGCCGAGAGCACCGCCAGGTCATAGGGCATGCCGTATTCTTTGTAGAACGACTCTTCTACAATATCATAGGACGAAAGCTGAGTGGCAAAGAAAATGCCATCGGCCCCCAGTTCAATGACCCGCTGCACCAGGCCGCAGGTGGTTTCGGTGATGGCTTTCAGCGCTGCTTTCACCTTGTCACCATGGCCGGCAGCGATATGCTCCTTCATGTGAGGACACAGTTTATTCGCTGTGGTAAGGGGGCTGAACACGGTAAACACCACCGGCACTTCGCCCTTTGTCTTCTTCAAAAGCAATTTCAGATAGGTCTGCTCGCGGAGCAACGCGCCTTCGTGCAAAGAAACGGGCTGCACCTTCGCCCAATCCTCCGGATTCTCCACCGGCGTGGAGGTGATCTTTGCCACGCCGCCTTTGGGAATGTCGGAGTAATCCACAGTGGCGCCAAAGTCCTCGATACTGTACATGCCATTGTTCATGGTTTTCAGAATGTCCACATCGTAGGTCTTATAAAATTCATAGGTCTTCTCTGCATTTTCCACCGGATCCAAATCAATCATGGGCAGGTGGGACCACAGGGAGTAAGGCACCTGGTCCACTGCTTCGCCGCGAATGGCAGCGGCAATGCGCTGAGGCTTGGTCATTTCTATTTTTGCTTTCTGTTTCATGGGGTACTCCTTTCGTATAGGGGATTAGTAATCAGTAGTCAGTGGTCGGTGGTCGGTAGTCGGTAGTCAGGACGCGTTTGGCTGCTTCTCCACTACCGTGATCCGCTTAACCATATAACCGTTTATCGGCTCCTTTGGGGAAGCAGGTAAATGTGCTCTATTAATAGATATACATACCAACTGCCCTTATTATACAATACAGCCTCTCTTTCAGCGTAAAAAATTTGAGTGCACAG
>CAVHZP010000239.1:0-3653 GCA_963640485.1 bacterium
ATATAAAATTCGCACCAATAAACCCGGCCCCGCCGGTGACAATGATCGTTTTCATCGTTCGTTCCTTTCTCCTTATCTATGTAAAGTCCCTGCTGCCCCACGACCATAATCTGAATAATACCGCATCATAAAAATAGCTACAACATCTATAATTTGGGACGGTACCGTCCTGAAATATAGATATTTCGAGGGTATGATCAGGATAGCAAGAGCCGGATATCAGGGAAACCCTTTCCTAACGCGCGTCAGTCACAACACCCGGATTGCTCCGTCCACCACCTTCTGCAGATACTGCCCATAAGGACTCTTCCCATACGCCTTCGCGCTCTCCGCCAGCGCCGCCTTATCGATCCAGCCATTCACATACGCGATTTCCTCCGGCACCGAGATATGGATCCCCGCCCGCGTCTCCACGGAACGCACGAACTCCGACGCCTCATACAGCGAATCCATCGTCCCCGTATCCAGCCACGCGTAGCCCCGGCCCAGCGTCACCACATGCAGCCCATCCCGCGCCAGATACATCTGATTCAGATCCGTGATCTCCAGCTCACCCCGCGCCGAAGGCCTCACCTGCTTTGCCAACTCGCACACATGGTGATCATAGAAATACAGACCCGTCACCGCATAATTCGACTTCGGATGCGCCGGCTTCTCCTCGATCGACCGCGCCTTCCCCGCCTCATCGAACTCAATCACACCGAACCGCTCCGGATCATCCACATAATACCCGAACACCGTCGCCCCCTCCGTCCGCGACGCCGCCTCCTTCAGATACCGCGTAAGCCCGGCGCCATAGAAAATATTATCCCCCAGAATCATCGCACAAGGCTCCCCGTCGATGAACTCCTCCCCCAGGATAAACGCCTGCGCGAGGCCATCCGGACTTGGCTGTACCTTGTAAGACAAATGAATCCCGTACCGCGAACCATCGCCCAGAAGCCGCTCGAAATTCGGCAAATCCTGGGGCGTGGAAATAATCAAAATATCCTGTATCCCCGCCAGCATCAAAGTCGACAAAGGATAAAAAATCATAGGCTTATCATAAATCGGGAGCAACTGCTTCGAAGTCACCTGCGTCAAAGGATACAACCGCGTCCCGCTCCCACCTGCTAAAATAATACCTTTCATATCTTCTATACTTCCTTTCCTTAACTGACCCCCTTCCTCTGGAAGGGGGAGGGCCCGAAGGGCGGGGGTTAGCCTTCCTCAGTGTAACCTCCTTCCCCTGGAAGGAGGGGGACCGCTTCGCGGTGGAGGTTGGCCTTCCACGAGACGGGGAGACAATCAGACCGTCAGACATCAGACATCAGACGCCCGCGTACCTGCTTCCCCACTACCGTTTCCCCTCCACGTCATCCTGAGCGTAGCCGAAGGATCTATTCAGCAATAGCCCCAGGCCTGTCAGCTTTCGCCTGCGCCAAACGCAATCTGACCTCTGATTGTCTAGCGTCTGACCGTCTGACGCCTCGCACCCCCGCTATTTCCTCCTCAACACCCCAAAGATCTTCCCCTTCTCCTCCTTCGTCATAGCGAAAGTCCACACCGCCGCGGCGTAGAGGAGAGAGTACAGCACCGCCTTGATGACGAAAACCGTGAAGCCGTTGGAGGGAAATAGAAGATTTCCACCATACCCCACCGCCGCCACGGGGATGACGATGCAGGAAATCCGGCCGATCTGCCGCCAGAAGCCCGCGATGTCCAGGTGGATTTCCTTCGCGTAGAACCAATTCATCACCAGCCCATTGCTCACCACCATAGCGAGGCCCGTAGCGAAAGCGCAGCCCGTGCCGCCGTAGCGCATGCCCAGAGGGATGGCGAGCGCCAGACTCAGCACGCCGGCACCGAAAAGTACCTTCGCCCGGAAATCATAGCGATTCTTCGCCTGCAGGATCGAATTTCCTATATTCTGTATCAAATCGATAGTGAAAGGCAGGATGATAAGGAGCGTGATGCCGTAAGCCTCCTCGAATCCCGCACCCGCCCACAGGCGGATGAATTCTTCACCGAAAATAATAAATCCCGTAGCCACCAGCGCCAGGAGATAATACTGCCAGCGGCCGATGCGGATGAAAAGCGCCGACAAATGCGCCACCGGCTCCCGGCGCGCTACCATTTCCGTCACATGAGGCAAGTAGACCCCCGAGATGGCCACCGAGAGAGACATATAATTCATATAAATCAAAGAAGCAATAGAGTACACCGCCACCGCCGCCGTGCCGCTGATGACGCCTAAGATGATCTGATTCGTCTTCCAGAAAATCTGATCGATCACCGTCACCGCAAAGACCGACAACGCCAAATGGCGGAACTCCGCGAAAAGCGCCTGATTCCAATAATGGAAACGAATGGTCACATGGAGCCGGTGGAAGGCATAATACACCCGCGCCAGCGAAAGCAAAAGATTCAGCACCGTCTGCACCAGCGCCACCGAGAAAGCACTCGGCGCCTGCGTCAAGAGCAGCACCACCAAGACCGGCTGCAAGACCAGCTGCACCGTTTCCATGCCCTTCAGGAACAGAAATTTCTCATGAGCATTGATCACCGACCGGAAAACCATGGTGCCCAAAGTGATCACGATATTCAGAAGCAGCAGGAGAAATATATCCTTCGCCTCCGCCACCTCAGCTGCGCTCATGGTGTCGCCGAAAGCCCCGTCCAGCGACACATAGCACGCGCCGCCAAGAATAAGCAAGAGCCCCATCACCAGCCCGTAGCCCCGAAGCGAAATGGCCAGGATATTCTCCATCCCCACCTTGTCGCCTACCGCCTTGTACTTCGTATAGAAACGGATCACCGCCGCCGAAAGCCCGAAATCCATGACCCCGAAGTACGCGATCAAAGCCCCCATGAGCTGATAGAGCCCGTACTCACTCTTCCCGATGTAGTGGAGAAGGATGGGCACATACAGAAATCCCACCGCTGCGTGAAGAAAAATATTCACGTAGCTCAAAAGGATCCCCATCTTGCGTTCGTTCATCGGATCACCGTCCTTGGAAATAGAAATTATATAGAGTAGAAATATGCCTTCCCTAGTGCAGCCCTCTTCCCTGAAGAGGGTGCCCGTAGGGCGGGTAATGCCTTCCCCCGGAAGGAGGGCGACGGCCTTGGCCGTGGAAGTTGGCCTTCCTCAATGTAACCTCCTTCCCCTGGAAGGAGGGGGACCGCTTGCGGTGGAGGTTGGCCTTCCTCAATGTGACCTCCTTCCCCTGGAAGGAGGGGAACCGCTCCGCGGTGGAGGTTGGCTTATTTTTTCCTCGACCATCAGGCCGGTCGTTTGGTTTTCCTCGCCCGCAGAGCGGTTGGCTTGTTTTTTCGAGCGAAGCGAGGTTGTTTGTTTACAGTCCCCCCATCGGGGGGAAGGTGGGACCCGTAGGGGACCAAAGGGGGTGTATTTGCTTGTTTTCCTCAGCCATAGGCTGGTTTGCTTGTTTTTTTCGGCCGTCAGGCCGGTTGTTTGGTTTTATAAATACCAGCAGTCAGAACCACTATGTTACGCTAGCCTCAAGACGTAGCCCCTTGGAGAAGGGGCGCGCGATAGCGAGGGATGGAGTGACTCGCTAGAGGCACAACCAGCACTAGCGATATCATGCAAGATTATTCGTGCAACTTAGCATGCTTTCCGCTACTGCTCATTATGCGCCTTCGGCGCA
>CAVHZP010000240.1:0-3649 GCA_963640485.1 bacterium
TATCCCCTATCCCTTATCCCCTATCCCTTATCCCCTATCCCTTATCCCTTATCCCCTATCCCTTATCCCCTATCCCTTATCCCTTATCCCCTATCCCTTATCCCCTATCCCTTATCCCTTTTTGCAAATAAAAAGCACTCCCTTAGGAGTGCTATGGTGCGCTTGAAGGGATTTGAACCCCCGACACACGGTTTAGGAAACCGCTGCTCTATCCAGCTGAGCTACAAACGCATGAATTTTCTTTATTATACCATGAGGGGATGGGAGATGCTACCTTTGGCGGTTTCGTAGTCGGTGGTCGGTAGTCGGTGGTCGGTTCGTGCCGGCTGCTTTCCCACTACCGTTCTCCGTTGACCGTATAACCGTTGACCGATTTCTTTGACTAGCAGGAAATGGAGCAGATTACGGTTACACGGTAAACGGAAAACGGCTACGATGAGGAAATAATCAGATGCGCCCCGACCACCGACCACCGACCACTAAACCGATAGCGTCAAAAGAGCTTCCTAAGCCTCCCCAAAAGTCCCGTTTTCTTTTCCGTCTTCTCCGCTTTCGGCGTTTTTATTTCCTTCGGCGCCGGCTTCTCCACTTGCTTCTCCGAGGGGATGAAGGGCGGCGGCGGGGTGAAGGTGGGCATGTGGAGCACTGGGGGCTTTACTTTCTTCGGCGCTACGCGGTGAGCGGCGTGGACGGGGCGGGCTTCGCTGCGGCCGTAGGGGACGTAGTGATAGGATTTCGCGTTGGGGTCCGGGACGCAGCGGTCACAGATATAGTGAGTGGGATTGAAGCTGCGGCCTTCGAGGCGCTCGATGAGCATGGAGGCCATGACCTGGGGCGAGAAATAGGAGAAAGGAAGCGGCGGCGCCATGCGGGCGATGGAGGAGAGGAAGGCGCTCTTCACGTCGCCCATGGTCATGTGGAGGCTCCGGCGCATTTCATCCATCAAAAGGATGATGCCTTTTTGCGTGGGAAATAAATTTTCGTAGGGCACCAGGTTGTTTCGATTTCCCATACCTGACATATCCATAAAGAAAACCAGATACAGATAGGGCAGGGCGTAGTCGGTTTTCTTTATGCGCAAATAAAAATTCGCCACAGTGTAGTACATGTTGCGGAGCTTGGACCATTCGCCGGCCATGGTGTAAAGGTCGATTTTCTGATGGAAGGCGCGGTAAAGGATGCCCCGGGCGGTATAGCTCTCGCCGCGGGCGGCCAGGGCGGACTGGGATTCGCCGATTTCCCCTTCCGTCAATCCATAATTTTCCCGGATGTTCAAGACGTAGGCCATGTGGCGCCCCACTTCCGCCTTGCCTTCCCGGGTGAGCACGTAAATCTTCGGGACGCCATAGGCATAGGTGGTTTCCGGCACCTGGTCCATGACCCGGCCCACCAGTTCCGCGTGGGTGCCTTCGCCGGAGAGGCCGGCGCGGATGAGGAGATCCGACAGCGCTTTGTCCGGCATCATGGACAACGTTTCCTTCGGCTTGCTGTAGCGGATCCAGCCTCCGTCCCGGAGCGTGGAAATCCGCGCATCCGCGTCCTCGCCGTAGAGCTTGTACTTGTAGTCCGGCACCTTGTGATGCGCCGGCTTGCCGTCGAAATAGTCCAGGAGCAGGATGTCTTTAATCGCTAGTCCCATGGCGTCCTCCTTTCTGTGTAATTTAGAAATATCCATTCTTAAGTATAATACAGCCGGTGGGAGTTTGGCTAGGGGATTCAAAGGGATAGGGGACCGGGGGCAAGGGATAAGGGATAGGGGATAAGGGATAGGGGCGCGTCTAGGGAAACACTGATTAAATCGCCATCTGAATTTCTGATCAGCCCAATGGTGCAAGACGAGGAGGAATTTCCCGCGCATACCGAAGTATGAAAGGGAAATCCCGACGAAGTATTGCGCCATTGGGCCAGAAAGTCAGATGAAAAGCGATTTAATCAGTGTTTCCCTAGGAGTCATGAAGAAGCCGGCAAACGCGCCCTTATCCCCTATCCCTTATCCCCTATCCCTTGAACTCTCCTCGTTAACGATGCATAATAAGGCAATCAGGAAAGGAGGATTTCCCATGGCAAACAGTGAACGGAAAGGGGCGCTCTATGTCTTCGCCGGCGGAGCGCTTTGGGGGACCATCGGCGTCTTTGTGATGGTCATGAGCCGCATGGGCGCGTCGGCGGAGCTCACGGGATTTCTGCGGATGGCCTTCGCCTTCTTCATCCTTCTCGCCGGCACGCTATGGCATGGCGGGTGGCGCGCCTTTCGCGTGGACAGAAAAACTCTTTTCGCCTGCGCCCTCTTAGGCCTCATCTGCCAGGGCATTTATAATATTTTCTATAATAAAGCCATCGTGGAAATCGGCATCACCCTCTCGGCGGTGCTTCTGAATCTGGCACCACTGTGCACCATGATTTCCTCCCGCATCCTCTTTGGCGAAGTGATCCGCCCCCGGAAAGTGGAGGCCATGGCCCTCTGTATGGCAGGCTGCGCCCTTACCGTCACCGGCGGCGAGCTGTCGATGGAAGGTATTTCCCTCTTCGGCCTCCTCATGGCCGTGGGCTCCGGCGTCACTTACGGCCTGACCTCGGTCTTTGGCGAAATGGCCGGCGGCAAAGCCAGCGCCTGGGTCATCAGCACTTACAGCTATTTATTCGCGGCCATCTTCCTCGCCCTCTTCACGAATCCCTTCGCCGCGGGTCTGCCGTCTATGGAAATCACCGTCACCGGTTTCCTTTACGCGCTAATCCCCACCGCCTGGGCTTACCTGCTCTACTACCAGGGCGTGCAGCGAATCGCAGAGAACAGCCGCGTCCCCGTCATCGCGTCGGTGGAAACCGTGGTGGCCGCGCTGCTGGGCGTCCTCCTCTTCGGCGAAACTCTGGGTCCCATCCACGTCCTGGGCATCGCCATGGTCATGGGATCCATTGGGCTGATGAATGGGAAATAGTGGTGTGTGCCGCTATTGGTTTTGTAGTCGGTAGTCAGTAGTCAGTAGTCGGTCCGCATTTAACTGCTTTCTCATCGTAGCCGTTTTCCGTTAACCGTATAACCGTTGACCGAGCCCTTTGACGATAGCGGGAAAAAGAGCGGATTACGGTTACACGGTTAACGGAAAACGGTAGTGAGGAAGCAATCAAACGCGCCCCGACTACCGACTACCGATTACCGACCACGAAACCAATAGCAGAGACATCTCCCTGTATGCACTGGCGAGAGTTGCGTCCTGATTACTGATCACTAATTACTAACCCCTCGCAGTGAATCAAAAAAATATAATTTTCCCCCTTGCATTTTTCGAAACCATTTGGTATTATATACAAGTCACATGGATGCAGCGCATCGCAGTAGGGGTATAGCGCAATTGATAGAGCAACGGTCTCCAAAACCGTAGGTTGGGGGTTTGAGTCCCTCTGCCCCTGCCACATGGCCCAATAGCTCAGCTGGATAGAGCACTTGACTACGAATCAAGGTGTCGGGAGTTCGAATCTCTCTTGGGTCACCAAAGAGAAAGCACGATAACTTAGTTATCGTGCTTTTTTCGTGCGCCGGTAAGGCGGATTGACGCTATTGGTTTAGTGATCAGTAGTCGGTAGTCGGTGGTCGGTGGTCGGTAGTCGGTCCGCATTTAACTGCTTCCTCATCGTAGCCGTTTTCCGTTAA
>CAVHZP010000241.1:0-3635 GCA_963640485.1 bacterium
TCCCTTGTCCCTTGTCCCTTGCCCTTCATCGCGCTATACTAATGGCAAATCCCATTTCATTTCCCAAAAGAAAAGAGGTCCTCCCCATGACACCTGCTGAAGAAAAAAATCTCGCCCTTCGCAAATGGATTTTTGCTGCTCTCCTCACCGCCGCCGGCGTGCTGCTGTCGCCGGTCTTTGCGTTCCCCTTAGGCGTGACGAAGGCATTTCCTTTGCAGCACATGATCAACATTTTCCTCGCCGTCCTTTGCGGCACCCGCTACGGCACGTCGGCGGCGTTCACCACGTCGCTCATCCGCAATCTCTTAGGCACCGGCAGTCTCCTCGCCTTCCCGGGCTCCATGGTGGGCGCCTTCCTGTCGGGCTACCTCTACAGCCACACCCATAAGTTGTGGGCGGCGGTGCTCGGCGAATTTGTGGGCACCTCGATCATCGGCGGCCTCCTCTCGTACCCCATCGCCGCGCTCTTCATGGGCTCGGCGAAAGGTGCTTTCTTCTACGTCTCCCTCTTCGCCGTCTCCTGCGGCGCCGGCTGCGTCATCGCCTACGTGGTGCTGAAAGGCATGAAAGTAATTCAAACAGAACTGAATCGCGTGTAAGAAAATCCGATTTCTTTACGCAGAAAATCCCATCACTCACACTCTCTCCATCGAAAAAGGACGGAAAAGGAAATCTGATTTCCCTCTCGCCGTCCTTTTTGCGTGGGAGAACTCATTTCCGGAAATCCCCACACTACGCCATTTCTCCCGCCTCTCAGAAATAAAATCTCTGTCGTATTGACAGTATTTCAAATTTCAAGGTATAATTGATTGGTTTTACGATTTGAAATTTATACAAAATGATACGATTGTTTATTTGTTGGTGAGAATGGGGGGATCCAGGGATAAGGGATAAGGGATAAGGACGCAGCTCTCGCCAGTGCATCCATAGAGATGGCTGCGGTTTTCGCCCAAAGGGTTCCCTAGGGAAACACTGATTAAATCGTTATCTGAAATCATTCTTGAATTTTTATTCAGAGCGAGGAAAGGAAATCCGCGAATAGCAAGCTATTTAAGGATTTTCTTGACGAAGCTATGAAAAAAATTCTTATGATTTCAGATTCTGCGATTTAATCAGCGTTTCCCTAGCGAAAAGTGCGCCTTATCCCTTATCCCTTATCCCCTATCCCTTATCCCTAACCCCCCGCCCCAAGGAGAGAGAAATGAACCACGCTTTTTTGAAAACCGCCATTGCGGCTTTTGTCACCTGCGCTGCTGTATCCGTCAGCGCAGCGAATCCATTTACTGACGTGTCCACCGATGACTGGGCATACCAAGCGATTTCCCAGCTGTCGGCGCAGAATGTAGTCGATGGCTACCCGGACGGCACATTCCGCGGGGAAAAGAATGTGACCCGCTTCGAGCTGGCGCAGATCGTGGGCAAGCTGATGGCGAAGAAAGACAGCCTCACCGCTGAGCAGCAGGAAACGGTGGCGAAGCTCTCCGCTTCCTATGCCGACGAGCTGAACGACCTGGGCGTTCGCGTGGCTGAGCTGGAAAAGAAACGGGGCAAGATCGACCTCATCACCGAACTCCGCGTGCAGAGCGTAGATCGCTATGACAATATTTTCAAAGACACCAAGAAAAAGACCAGCGAGCTCACCGCCCGCATCCGTCTGAACACCATCGCTCGCGTGAACGACCGCAGCACCGTCTATGGCCAGATGGAAACCTACCTGGACCTGAACGGCAAAGGATTCTATGACATCGACAAGTTCGACTCCTCCAAAAAGAGCTTCAGCACCAGCGAACCGGAAGTGAGAGACGGCTACCATGACGGCGAGCTCCACCTGAACCGCCTGTGGGCAACCTACCAGTTCGGAAAGAAACAGGACTCTTCGAACCTCCCCTTCGGCCCGTCCAAGAACCTCATCGGTATCGGCCAGTTCCCGGTAAAAATGGGCGTCACCGGCTACACCTATGATGACCAGGTCAAAGGCGCCTTCATCTGCTTCGGCGACTACCAGAAAGGCGGCCGCTTCACCCTCGCTTACGGCCAGGCTGCCGGCATTAAATACGAATACACCGGCCCCATGATGCACGGCGTACAAGTGGTAGATATTTCCAAGAGCAAACTCCTCACGGAACTCAAAACCAACCAGATCGTTGCCGCTGCAGTCAAACAGAATCCGGCTCTGGCGCAGACACTGGAACAGGCCCGGACCCTGATCACCAACAGCCAGACTCTTGCCGAATTGAATGGCAATGTAGCCAATATTATTTCCGGCATTACTCAAGTCAATCAGGAACTGGCCGGCGCAATCAAGGCGAAAGTCCAGGAAAGCTCTTCGAAACTGGAAGGCCTTGCCAGCGGTCAGTATGGCTACTACGATGCCGGAAGCGGCACCCTCTACCCCATGGGCACCGATGTAGTCATGGACTATGGCGCGGAAGAAGACGTGCCGGTGGCTTACGCTTCCTACATTTACAAAGTGCCGGATCAGTGGGAATTCCACGCATACGGCATGAAGGCCTGCGGTCCTGTCAGTCACATCGCGAAAGCGTACGGCTTCGCCGGCTCCGTGCAGATCACTCCTATGTGGCGTCTCCAGGGCGAATTCGTCAAGAACCTGCGCAAACTCCCGCTCAATAACGAACGGCCATACAGCTACAACCTGGGCCTCCACTACGGCAATGCCAATGTGCTGAAAGCCAAGACCTTCTCCATTGGCATGGACTATGTGTACAGCCAGGCAGGCACCTACTTCGGCGGTTCCAGCGATGCCATCGTTGACCAGTACACGGGTCACGTTTACAAAAACTGGAACGGCACCGGCAAGAGAATGCCCGCTTACTTTGCAGACAAGATGGACGCTATCCTGAATAACGATGACCACGGCCAGAAATTTGGCGGCGCGAAATTCTACCTCGCCAAAGCAGCCTACGTCCCCATGCGCGGCCTCATCGTGGAAGCAGAATACGGCTTCAACGCCAAAGACATGGGCGGCAAGAAGATGGACGATATGCTCCTCCTGAAAGCGACAGCGTACATTAAGTAATGTGGGATTGACGCTATCGATTTAGGGATAAGGGATAAGGGATAAGGGATAAGGGATAAGGCGTGACTGGCGCTGGTGCGTACATGGTGATGATACCGCTATCGGTTTTGTAATCGGTAGTCGGGGCGCAGTTGGCGCTATCCCCGCCTGCTTCCTTCGGAAGTGCGGGGTCTAAGATGGCGAAGCCTTTCCGCTCAAGCCCTCTTCTTTGAAGAGGGTGCCCGAAGGGCGGGTGATGCTTCCCGCTACAGGCACCAAACGAAATAAAGCAAAAAGAAACCGCCCTATCGGTTAATAGCCGATAGGGCGGTTTCTTTTTGTATTTGCAAGATTAACGCTATGGGTTTTGTAATCGGTAGTCGGTGGTCAGTAGTCAGGACGCATTTGATAATATCGGTATAAAGCAACGATCCCTGTCGCACAGGCTAAAAGCGTTCATGCTGAGGCTTAGTGACGATTGTTTCTATCGCGTAAAGAAGTAGCCCCTTCGGCTTCGCTCAGGATGACAGCGTGGGAAAGCTGCTGTGTCAGCAATCGTTCTTAAGGCTACTGCTTATTATGCGCCTTCGGCGCATTCCATCCCGCCCTATTGGGCGGC
>CAVHZP010000242.1:0-2089 GCA_963640485.1 bacterium
ATGAAGAAGATATAAAATAGGAGAATACCATGGAAGAGAAGAAAGAGCTTCTGTCTTACAAGCCGGGGACGATTCTGGAAGGCGTGTACAAGTCTTATGGGCGCTTCGGATTTCTCATCACCGATGAAGACCATGAAGATGTCTATATTTCCGATAGAGATCACTTGAACGCGGTGAACAATGACACGGTGCAGGTGAAGACCATGAAGGGCGAGACCGGCCGCCACAAGGTGGAGGGGCGGGTGCTCCAGGTCTTAGAGCGCGCGAACGACTGCTTTGTGTGCACTTATGAAATGCTGCAGGACGGCGGCGAAGCGGTGCCCATCGATGAGAAGGTGGATATGTACATCGAGATCCCATCGGGTGAGGAAATGGGAGCTGTCACCGGTGCCCGGGTGATGGTAGAGGTCACCAAGTGGCCCGGCGAGTGGACCGATGCGGAAGGCCGCGTCACCGAAGTGCTGGGCTATAAAGGCGACAAGGGGCTGGATATCGATATCATTGTGGCGCAGCATCGGCTGCCCCACGAATTTTCCGCTGACATCCTGGATGAAGCGGACAAGCTGCCGCGCACCATCGCGCCGGAAGCGGGGGTCAAAGATTTCCGCAATCTCCCCATCGTCACCATCGACGGCCCGGATTCCAAGGATCTGGACGATGCGGTGTATTGCGTGAGAAAAGAAAACGGCCATTTCGAGCTGGGCGTCCACATTGCCGACGTGTCCCGCTATGTGACCAGGGGGACGCTCTTAGACGATGAGGCCTACCATCGCGGCACCAGCGTGTATCTCGCCGATCGCGTGATCCCCATGCTGCCGTTCCAGCTTTCCAATGATCTGTGCAGCTTGAATCACGACGAAGACCGCTACGCCATGTCCTGCGTCATGGACGTGGCTCCCGACGGCAAGGTGAAGACGGAAATCATCACGCCGTCTATTGTCCGCGTGGCACGGCGTTGCAATTATCCGGAAATCAATAAAGCTTTCCATGAAGGCATTGCGCCGGAGGATTTGAAACCGTTCCTGCCGATGCTGGAAGATTTGAAAGAATGTGCCGATGCCCTTCGCAATGACCGCACCCGCCGGGGCGCGTTGGATTTTGATTTCCCGGAATATAAAATCGTTCTCGATGATGCCGGCGTGCCGCTCCGCATCGAAAAAAGAATCCGCAGCGACGCGGAAAAAATGATCGAGGACGCCATGATTGCGGCCAATGAAGCGGTGGCGCGTTTCCTGGAAAAGACCGGCCACACGTCCATTTACCGCGTCCATGCGCATCCGGATGAAGAGAAATTGAATTCTCTGAAGCGCCTCATGGCTATCATGGGTGCATCGGTTTCCATTCCCAAGGAACCGGAGCCAAAGGATATGCAGAAGCTTTTGGCATCGGTAAAAGGCGAGGACATCGAGGCAGTGGTGCAGGTGATGACGCTGCGCAGTCTCCCTCAGGCTTGCTACAGCACGGAGAACGAAGGCCACTTCGGCATCGCCAGCCGGTGCTATACCCATTTCACTTCGCCTATTCGCCGTTACCCGGACCTCATGGTCCATCGACTGATTCGCCAGGCCCTTTCTGATGGGCTCAATAAGTCGCAGCTGAAGAAACAGACGGAATTCCTGATGCGCGCGGCGGATCATTGCTCCGAGACTGAGCAGAACGCTACAGAAACAGAGCGGGATGTAACGGATCTCAAGATGACGGAGTATATGGTGCCTTTCGTAGGCGAGCCATTCGATGCCCACGTGACCGGCATCACCCGCTTCGGCATTTTCGTGGGCCTGGATAATGGCGTGGAGGGTTTAATCCACGTGGGCTCTATGGATGATGATGAATACATGTACCAGGAAGACACCATGACCTTGAAGGGCCGCTTCTCCGGCAAGGTGTACTCCATGGGCATGCCCGTCCGCGTCACGCTGGTGAAAGCAGACAAGGAAAGAAGAGAAGTGGATTTCGTCATGGGAGAAATCCATTCGCCTCTGAATTTGGAGAAGAAGACCCGGACATCGGGGAAATCGCATTCGAAGAAGAAAATGAAAAAAGGGAAGAAATAAGGTTGGAGGTTTCGTAGTCGGTAATCGGTAGTCAG
>CAVHZP010000242.1:2110-3626 GCA_963640485.1 bacterium
TCCCTAACCCCCTTCCTTCGGAAGGGGGAGGGCCCGAAGGGCGGGGGTTGGTTGGGAAAGCAGATTTTTGGCAGCCAACTCCCATAGAGAACCACCGACTGCTGACCATCGACTACTAAAAAGGAGAATCTATGATTGACAAGAAAGCCGCCCCGCCGATTGCGGCGAACCGGCAGGCGCATCATAATTATTTCATACACGACACCTACGAGTGTGGCATCGCGCTCACCGGGACGGAGGTGAAGTCCATCCGCGCCGGGAAGGCGAATCTCAGGGATAGCTTTGCCCGCATCCAGAAGGGCGAGATGTATTTGTGGAATGCCCACATCAGTCCCTATGAACAGGGAAATATTTTCAATCATGAACCGCTCCGCACGCGGAAGCTGCTCTTGCACAAGAAGGAAATCCGCAAAATTGAAATGCAGCTGAAAACCAAAGGCTACACTTTGGTGCCATTGAAAATGTATTTCAAACATGGTAAAGTCAAAGTAGAAATCGGCGTGGCTACGGGCAAGAAGCTCTATGACAAGCGCGAGGATATGGCGGCGAAGGCAGCCAAGAGAGATCTGGACCGACGCATCAAAGAGCAAAGATATGATTGAGGGAGAGAAACATGGAAGAAAAAAATAACAAGAAACCATTTCACAAGAAAGATTTTCATAAAAAAGGGGATTTCAAAGGAAAGAAATTCGGCGGCAAAGGGAAACCCTTCGGCAAGAAGCCGGCCGGTAAACCGGATTTCAAAAAGAAAAAACTGGCGCCCGGCGTGGAATTCATTGATCGCGAATTGGGCGTGGGCATCGTAAGACAGATGACCGAAGAAGGCGTCATCGTGGCTTTCGGCGATGTGGAAAAGCTGATCCCCAAGAAGAAACCATTCCAGAAGGACGGATTCAAAAAAGAAGGATTCAAGAAGCGGGATGGCTTCAAGAAGGATTTCAAAAAAGATTTCACACCGGCAAAACCGATGGAGAAGAGAGTCTTCACCTTCGACGCCATGCCGGCCAAAGAAGAAAAGCGCCTGCCTTCGAATAAATGGGAAACCGTGGTAGGCCTCGAAGTGACCGATGAGACCCTGGGCAAAGGCACTGTGAGCCGCATCACCGAGCGGGGCACCTACGTGACCTACGAAGAATCCAGCGAGCGGGTCCTCTATCCCATGGGCCTCCCCAATAAACTTCTCCGCACTGCGTACCCGGAAACGAAGAAGCCAAAGAAAGAAGCAGCGCCCAAGGGCAAGGCCCGCACCTACACCGTGCCGGAAGCCGAAGCAGCGAAGAAGGAAGCGAAGCCGAAGGTGGAAGTACGTCCGGTGAAGGAAAGCCATCGCGGCAACACCCACTACATCGAACTGGGCGTCGGCACGCCGGTGACCTCTCCGGAATTTGGCAATGGCGTCATCACAGATATCGCCGACGGCGCTATGGTGGTGGACTTCGGAAATACAGAAAAAACCTTCCGCTACCCGAGAGCCTTCATGGAAGGGCAGATTGAAGTGGTGGAAGAGTGAGGTTTT
>CAVHZP010000243.1:0-3621 GCA_963640485.1 bacterium
AAAGTACTTGGCTGGAAGCGGCCCGGGAGGATAGGAAGCTGCTGATTAACAAAAAGCATCTACAGAAATGTAGGTGCTTTTTTCATGTGTTTTTTCCTCAGTGTAACCTCCTTCCCCTGGAAGGAGGGGGACCGCTTGCGGTGGAGGTTGGCTGCCGGTAGAGTTAGGTAGACGATCAGACGCCAGACGTCAGACCGCTTTTATCCCCTTCCTCCGGAAGGGGGAGGGCCCGAAGGGCGGGGGCTTTGCTGTTGGATATATGTCTAGGGTATTTTTATTTTGAACGTTTTTGGCCTTTTTGCATTCCATTCTGCTATACTATAGAAAAGCAATAAAAAAACTCCCTGAAGGAGTTTTTAGATCCACACACTGTGGGGTCACCGAAGTGACGATTTGAATAAATTTTTATTTGAACTTGTGATGTAATCAGATAGTGGTAAATATCTGTACGTCCATAGTTTAAACCATGTAAAGGAGCGTGTCAAATATGAAATATGCAGGGGAATATTATTTGGGCTTAGACATGGGGACCAGCTCTGTGGGCTGGGCGGTAACGACTCCGACTTATGAAGTGGTGAAACGCGGCGGCAAAGCGCTTTGGGGCGTGAGACTTTTTGATGAGGCGAAGACCGCAGCAGATCGCCGGTTGCAGCGCACGGCGCGCCGCCGTTTGGAGCGGCGTGCGAAGCGGTTGGATTTGCTGCAGGAGCTCTTTGCAGAGGAAATCGCCAAGGTGGACATGGCATTTTTTCAGCGGCTCAATGACAGTGCTTTTTATGAAGAAGACAAATCCATTACCCAGCGGAATAGTCTTTTCAATGATATCGACTTTGACGATAAAAGCTATCACAAGAAATATCCTACGATTTATCATCTCCGCCACGCGCTGATGACAGAGGATAGAGCGTTTGATGTGCGGCTGGTGTATTTGGCCATTCACCACATCATAAAGCACCGGGGGCATTTTTTATACGATGGTCTTTCTTTAAGCGAGGAAGGGATTCCTTCGTTCGAGGATCTTTTCACAGTCTTTCAGGAGGCTATGGGAAATTTAGAATTTCCAAAAGAAATAGATAAGGAAGAATTTGCTGATACGCTGAAAAATGCCGGACTGACAATCCGGGATAAGGCGGCGGGGCTTGTAAAAACAGTAAATGGAGCAGCCAAAGATAAGAGAGTAAAAGAGCTTATGACGCTTCTGGCCGGAGGGACGGTGAAGTTAAGCGCTATTTTTGCAGATCCGTCTTTAGCAGAAATGGAGCATGATAAGATTTCTTTTTCTGATGCAGGATACGATGACTATGCCGATGAAATCATGGGAGTGCTGGGCGATCGGGGCGATCTGATTCAGGCCGCGAAAGGACTCTATGACTGGGCCAAATTGGTGAAGCTTCTGGGAGATGCTCACACCTTATCTGAGGCCAAGGTCAAATTGTATGAGCAGCACCGGGACGATTTGAAACGGTTGAAACGACTCTTGAAACCATATCCCGATCTTTACGCAGCCATGTTCAAAAAGATGGGGAAAACCAATTACTCTGCTTACGTGGGGCTGTGCAAGGAGAAAAAACAGAAATTACCAAAAGAAAAGATCGTAGGGAAAGAGGATTTCTACAAAACCGTCAAAAAAGCTATTGGTGATTTACTGGATTCTTCGGATAAAACGACTGTGCTGCGGAGAATCGATACAGGCGATTTCATGCCTAAAAGCGTGTCCACTGATAATGGCGTAGTTCCTTATCAGCTGCACTTGATGGAACTCAAAAAAATTCTGGGGAAAGCGGAGGTCTATCTGTCTTTCTTGCAGGAAAAAGATAAGTATGGAACTGTTTCCGATAAAATCATAAAGCTCATGGAATTCAAGGTGCCTTACTATGTGGGACCTTTGAATAAGAATGCAGCGAATTACTGGGCCGTCCGCAAGAAGGGGCAGGTCTATCCCTGGAATTTCGAGCAGATGGTGGATTTGGAAAAGAGCGCGGAGAATTTCATTTCAAATCTCACCGGCAAATGTACCTATTTGATTGGTAAAGATGTGCTACCGAAGAATTCGCTTTTGTACGCTAAGTTCACGGTTCTGAATGCGCTGAACAATATCCGTCTGGGCGCGTCCCGGGAAAAGCTGGATGCACTCAAGCCGGGACTCAAAATGCGAATCTACGAAGGACTTTTCTTACAGAAAAAGAATGTCACGAAAAAAGCTTTGGTGAATTATTTGCAGTCGGAAGGAATTGCCAAAGAAATTTGCGAAGATATATCCGGTATGGACGATACATTCACCGATAGTTTGGCGCCATGGATTGATATGAAAAGGATTTTGGGTGAAGGCTTTGATGTATCTATCGCAGAAGCCATACTGAAGGATATCAATGTATTTAACGCGGACAAACCGATGTTGAAAAAGCGTTTGCATCGTCTTTGTCCGCAGTTAGACAAAAAGAAATTGAAAGATTTGATGAAAATTCCTGCTAAGGGCTGGGGGCGCCTCTCCAAAGAGTTTTTGACAGACATCTATTCGGAAAAGCACGTGGACCTGGAGAGCGGAGAAGGGATGAATATCATCACCGCTTTGGAAAAAGGAAATCAAAATCTCATGGAGCTCCTGGCGGTCGGTGAGGGCTACAAAGAAGCCATCGACAAGGTCAATGCGGATCTCTTGCCGGATACTTCGATTTCCTACGAAACCATCGAGCAGATGTATCTGTCCCCAGCGGTGAAACGGCCCTTGTGGCAGACCCTTCGCATCGTGAAGGAAATTACGAAAATCCTGGGCAAACCGCCGGCGCGTATTTTTATCGAAATGGCCAAATCTCCCGATGAAAAGAAACAAAAAACCAAGTCCAGAAAAGAGGCCTTTATAGAGCTCTATAAAAATTGCAAGGAGGAAGAAAAAGAACTTTTCGCAAACCTGGAAAAGGAAACCGATGAGACTTTGCGCAGCGACAAGCTGTACCTCTACTATACACAGATGGGGAAATGTATGTACTCCGGGCGCCCTATCACGTTAGAGGAACTGAAAAACCAAAATCGCTACGACGTGGATCACATCTATCCGCAGTCTATGACCGGCGATGATAGTCTGAACAATCGGGTGTTGGTAGAAAAGGTGCTGAACAGTCACAAAGGAAATACCTATCCGCTGGCAGTAGCGCTCAATGGCTATCGCAATCTGAAGCTGGGCATCACCATCACCGATATGCGGAAGGAGCGCGGCGGTTTCTGGAACCATCTTTTGGAGCAAGGCCTTATCAGCAAAGAGAAGTATAGCCGCCTCGTCCGGAATACGCCTCTGTCCAATGAAGAAAAGGCAGCTTTCATCGGCCGGCAGCTGGTAGAAACCCGGCAGAGCACCAAGGCAGCGGCAGAAATCCTCAAAAGAGCCTATCCGGATACAGACATCGTTTATGCCAAAGCACGCAATGCGTCCCAATTCCGCCAATTTGCCGGCTTCGTCAAAGTGAGAGATCTCAATGACTACCATCATGCCAAAGATGCCTACCTCAACGTGGTGGTGGGAAATGTATTCTACACGAAATTTACCACCAATCCGGTGAACTTCCTGAAAGAAAAGTCGCCGGTCTACAGCCTGAATCCGGAAGCGTTGTATGGCGAAGATAGCCG
>CAVHZP010000244.1:0-3603 GCA_963640485.1 bacterium
TTCTAGGGAAACACTGATTAAATCGCCATCTGAATTTCTGACCAGCCCAATGGTGCAAGACGAGGAGGAATTTCCCGCGCATACCGAAGTATGAAAGGGAAATCCCGACGAAGTATTGCGCCATTGGGCCAGAAAGTCAGATGAAAAGCGATTTAATCAGTGTTTCCCTAACTGCTGGCTGCTAGCTGCTAGTCGGCTGGAGGAACATCTCGACGAGCAGCAAAGAGCATCCCGCATGTAAAGAAAGCGGGAAATGTTTTACTGATTGCTAAGTGGAAATAATATTATCGGTAAGTTGGTGCAGTAGCCGACCAGCAGCCAGAGGCTAGGAGCTAGATGCTGCAGCGACATGTGAGTAGAGCGGTGTCAGCACCAGCCCGCTTTATGATTGAGGTGAACTATGTATCAATTCAAAGACGCGAAGACTGGCTTTACAATCTATGTAACAAAGAAGAATATCGCTCATATGTATATCCGTGTGAAGGAGGGGAAGCGGGTGGAAATCACCGCGCCTACCTCCTACAGCCAGGAGCAGATCAAAGCCTTTGTGGCTACCAAAACGGATTGGATCAAGAAACATATGGATTTGGTGCCGGAGAAAAAGACATTCCGTTATATACATGAGGAAGTTCATCATATTTTTGGCAAGTCCTACCCATTGGAAGCGTATTTCGGCAGTAGAAATGAATGTTTCCTTATGAAAGACCGGCTCATCCTGGTGGCGGTTTCTCCCCGATCCGATCGGAAGCGTATCTTTGCAGAAGGCATGAAGGAAATTTTATTTCCTGTGCTTGTGGAACTTTTGGACAAGTGGGCGCCGGTCATGGGCGTGAAGCCTCAGTACATCACTTGCCGGGTCCTCAAGAGCCGCTGGGGTTCTTGCAATTCTGATACCGGAGATTTGTGCTTTGCGCTGGACCTGGTCACCAAGCCGATGGAGCTCATCGAGCTGGTGGTGGTGCACGAACTGAATCATCTTCTGGAGAAAGGACACACGCCCCGCTTCCATGAACTCATGGCGCACTGGCTCCCCGATTACAAGGAACGGGAGGCGCGGTTGAGGCAGATGGAGCGGGAATTAATTTGAGGCATTTAGGGATAGGGGATAAGGGATAAGGGATAAGGCGCGTTTGCCTGCTTTTGCACACCAGCCCTTTTCCCTGAAGAGAGTGCCTGTAGGGCGGGTGATGCATTTGAAAGTGAGGAGTGAGTATAAACAGCCATCTTCTTCAGTGAAGAAGGCATACACGCATCTCTTGCTATAGCCAATCGCGCCTTATCCCTTATCCCCTATCCCTTATCCCTTTTCGATTTCATTTTTCAACTTTTCCCTCTCCCCCTATACACCACCGCGCGCCCTATGCTATAATGAAGGAGCAATAAAATATTTCTATATCAATAGGCGCCCACGGCAGATTTCCTTTGGTGCCTTTCGTGGGTGAGTAAGAGGTAGTGTATGAATAACACGGATTGGAAGATCCTGATTTATCTTCGCGAAGAACGCAGCATCAATAAAGTGGCGAAACGGCTTTTCATGACCCAGCCTTCTTTGACCTATCGCCTGAGCCAGATGGAAAAAGAAATCGGCTGTCCCCTGTTTATCCGCACCAATAAGGGCGTGCATTTCACCGACGCGGGAAACCGCCTTTTTTCCTTTGCGGAAAAAGAATTGCAGCAGTACCAGGACATGAAGAACTACGTGACCCACGAGCCGAATTCCATTTCCGGCGTGCTTCGTATCGGCGCCAGCCAGTCCTTCGCCCAGTCCCATATGCCGGCGATTCTGAAGGGCTTCGTGGATCAGTACAATGACATCGAAATCTCCCTCACCACTGACACCAGCGATCGTCTGGTGAAACTGGTGAAGAAGGAAGATATCCACCTTGCCATCGTTCGCGGAAATCAGGAATGGCCCGATGCGGACATTCTCCTGGAAGATGCACCGCTCTACCTCATCTCCGCCAAGAAAATTGATTTCAATACCCTGCCTGATCAGCCTTCCATCCGTTACCGCAGTGACCCGTCCCTGGATGAACTGCGCACCCGCTGGTGGCGGCAGAATTTCTCCGAGTCTCCGCACTTCATGCTCACTGTTTCCGATTGCCTCACTTGTGTGGAAATCGTGAATCAGGGTCTCGGACACTCTCTGATTCCCGCAGACCTTCTGGCGAAATGCTCGCCTGAAGTGAATAGGGAAATGATTTACGATCGCCAGAAGCGGCCGATTCTTCGACCAAGCCACTTGGTCTTCAAGCAGGCCATGCTGCAGTCGACACCGGTGAAAATTTTCGTGGACTATATCAAAAAATATTTCGAAGTATAAAAAAGCTCCGGAAAACGGTTTTCGTTTTCCGGAGCTTTTTTAGTGATCGGAGAGAGCGCTATCGGTTTAGTAATCAGTAATTAGTGGTCAGTGGTCAGTGGTCAGGGCGCATTTGACTCCTTCGCCAATCGCGTCCTGATTACTGATCACTGACCACTGATTACTAATCGACTCAGTGTCCCATGCTAACCACCGGCGTCTCATCCACTCCACCGGACAGATTCTTTGCCACATCGGTTGGTACGCGGCGGTAGGGGAAGGTTTTGTAAATCTTTTTCATCATGTCGTCGAAGATGTAGCGGTTTCTCACATTGCCTTCCTCTTCGCGCTGCCAGTAGGAGCTCTTGGAGTCCAAGGTAGAGGGATCACCTTGTTTATAGGAGTAAATATCAAAGACAGCGTGGGTCTCGATGATGTCATCGCCATCGAAGAAGAGGGAGCGGCGGATGGCGTGCTGGCTCCACTGGGTGATGACAGGCATCACCACGATGTCGGCGCCGGTTTCCTCAGCCAGGGATGGCAGCATGGAAGGGTCATAGAATTTCCCTTCGTAGCTGGTGCTATCCAGTTTGCGGTAGTAAGGATAGCGGAAAATGGTCTCCATTTCCTTATCCACATACGCCGCCGCTTCGCTGCCGGAGCGATACAGTGTAGGCAGCAGCAGCACCGCGCGGGTGTTCTCGAAGTATCCCAGCTGCCGGTTCACCGCTGTCTTGTCCTCCGCCTCGCAGGAGAGGGAGAGGATGCATAGGAAAGAAATGAGAAGTAAAAAGATGCGTTTCATGGTAGCCTCCTTTGGAGATGAATACGAATATGGGCTGGAGCTGATACCGCAAGTCTAACATGTCGGTGCAGCTTCTAGCTCCTAGCTGCTGGCTGCTAGTGCGATAGACTCGATGAGCAGCCAAAGCGTGCGCCAACCTCCACCGCCGAAGGCGGTCCCCCTCCTTCCTGTGGAAGGAGGTTAAAAATGAAAGGTCCTTCCACAGGAAGGACCCACCTTATATATACCCCCTTCCTCTGGAAGGGGGAGGGCCCGAAGGGCGGGGGTTGGTTCCGCGGAAAGGCCTCTTCTTCGAAGAGGGTGCCCGTAAGGGCGGGTGATGGTTTCCTGCTAGCAGCCAGCTGCCAGCAGCTAGGAGCTGCAGCGACATGTATGCGCCAGCGGCAGCAGCATTAGCGGGTACGCCGCTCCACCTGCCAGAGCCGGATAAGCAGAAGCACTGCCGAGCAGCCTACGCCGAAGTCCAGGCCCTGCCAGTAGGATTCGGGGCCGTGGC
>CAVHZP010000245.1:0-3589 GCA_963640485.1 bacterium
ATTGCGCCATTGGGCCAGAAAGTCAGATGAAAAGCGATTTAATCAGTGTTTCCCCAGAGCCTTTCGCAATTCTTCCACGCTGTCATAGCTTGGGACATTGGGATCGCGGGAAATCCGGCGAGCCTCTTCCATGGCAGCTAAGGTGCTTTCTCTATAATGCGGCATCTCAATGGAAAAAGGAATGCCTCCGCGGAGGACACACTGGTGCAGAAATAAATTAATGGCGCCGGACATATCAAGACCTAAACTGGAAAACAATGCGCCCGCTTGCTCTTTGATGTCGCGATCAATTCGGATTTGTGTAGGAATCGTAGACATAGGAATCACTCTCCTTTCTACTAAGATTATAAGCTTTTGGGTTTACAACGTAAAGCAAAATTGCGGTGTGAATTGACATGTATGAACCAACGGTAGCACCACTAGCCCGCCTTATCCCTTATCCCCTATCCCTTATCCCTTTGGCTTTCTCATGATATATTTGCATAGAAACCTAAGATATGATATTCTTAAATCATAGTTGAAGTGCCAAAGGCGGCAGAAGGACGATCCTGTCCTCTGCCGCCTTTTTGCATGCAGGAGGGATGCTATGAAAAAGAAAATCAGTCTGATACAGATGGACGTGCTCTTGGATGAGCCGGAGAAAAATTATGAGAAAGCCGTGGCGCTCATGGAGAAAGCCATGGGAGATGCGCCGGATGTGCTGGTATTACCGGAAACATTGAATACCGGTTTCTTCCCGTCGCCGGACGAAAAACTGAAAGCGCTGTCTGATGCCAATGGGGATATGACGAAAAAAGTTTTCGGCGATTTCGCGAAGACCCACCACGTGAATATCGTGGCCGGCTCTGTGAGCGTTCTGGAAAATGATAAAGTGTACAACCGAAGCTACATCTTTGACCGGGATGGGAAAGTCATTGCCACTTACGACAAGATTCACGGCTTCAGCCCTATGGGTGAGACCAGGTCCTACGTGGGCGGTGATTCGCTGGTGCACTTCGAGCTGGACGGGATTCCCTGCTCCATGGCGATTTGCTACGACATTCGTTTCTGCGAACTCATTCGCACCGAAGCGCTTCGTGGCGCGGACCTCTTCTTCCTGCCGGCGGCGTGGCCGTTGGTGAGGAAGGAGCACTGGGTGACTCTCTCTAAAGCCAGAGCCATCGAGAACCAGATGTATTTCTGTGCTGTCAATGAATGCGGCAAAGCCGGCGCCACCCAGTACGGCGGAAATTCTCTCATGATTTCCCCCTTGGGCGAAGAAATGGCGCACTTGGGTGAGGGCGAGGAAATCGCCACGGTGGAAATCGACACCGATGTGATCCAGGGCATTCGCGAAAGCATTAACGTATTCAAGGACCGTCGTCCGGAATTGTATCATGTATAAAGGAGAAGGAAATGAAATTTAACATCGTAACCAAAGCGGGAAATCAGGAACTGGATTGTGATATTAAAAATCTGATGGTGGTGGGATTCTCCGGAAAAGATATTTCCAAAACCATGGAACACATCAAAGAGCTGGAGAAGGAAGGCGTGAAGTGCCCGAAGGAAGTGCCGGTACCTTACCAGTGCGATCCGCAGCTCATCAGCCGCAAAGCAGTCATCGATGTGATCGGCGGCAAGACCAGCGGCGAAGCAGAGTATTTGATTCTTTGTCACGAAGGGCATTTCTACATCGGCATCGGCAGCGACCACACCGACAGAGATCTGGAAGCAGTCAGCATTCACAAGTCCAAGCAGCTGTGCCTGAAGCCCTGCTCCACTGATTTCTGGGACTATGAAGAAATCAAAGACCATCTGCCGGAGCTGAAAATCGTTTCTACGCAGATCGTGGACGGGGAAGAAGTGGAATATCAGAATGGCGTAGCCGGTGATATGCTTCCTTTCGATACACTCATCGAAAAGGTGAAGAACGAAGTTCCGCTGGAAGATTGCCTGATTTACACCGGCACCGTACCGCTGCTTCATGGATTCAAATTCGGCAGCACATTCAGCTGTAAGCTGGTGGACGCTGTGCTCGGCCGTGAACTGGCGCTGTCCTATGACGTCCGCGTCATCGCTGAACACTAAGTATTTCATAGACGAGGGAGACTGAGGGTATGCTCGAAGCACAGATCATCATGGTGCTCACGGTGGTTGTCATGATCACCGGCATAGCGCCACTTTATATTACGGCTGTTGTAGGCGGCGTTGCTTCCGCTTTGGCCGCAGGCTTTCCATTGACCGGGGCAGACCCCAACGCCATTTCCAAAATTTTGATTGCCTCGATGCACTCTGTCATCGTAGACATGCTTGGCGTGCTTCTCTTCATCGGTATCATGCAGAAATGCGGATACATGGATGTGATCATTTGGAATATCATGGACTTCGGTCGCCGCTACGGCGGGGCGCCGGGGATTGCTACCGCAGCCGGTCTCGCAGCGGCTCTGCTGGGGGCGCTCACGGCGTTCACGCAGCCGGTCATCACCGCCACTGTTGCAGGTCCGGCGGCAGTGAAACTGGGGCTTTCGCCAAATAAAACGGCGGGCATCATTTCCATGGCCAATACGGTGGCCAATACCTGCGGCTTTACCCATCCCACCATGCTGGCCATCCTCGCCATCACGGGCGTGCATTTCGGCATGATCAATGTGTGGGCATTTATCGGCTCCATTTGGATTTACGTCTTCTGCTACTGGAGAGCGAGAAAAGAAATGCTCGCGGAAGGCCTGCCGCTGAAACCGGAAGGCGCTTCTCTGGAAGCATTGCCTGAAGGTTCGCCGTCTTTCAAAAAGGCAATCTTCCCCTTCCTGGTGCTCTGCGTAGCTTTCTTTGCCGGCGTGCCGGTATTCCTGGTAGGCATGGGCACCGGCATCCTGATTACTCTCATGGAAAAGATGACGCTCAATGATGGCGAGAAAGCGATGATCAGCGGCGTGGCACAGATTTCCATCCCCATCGTGGCCATCATCAGCTTGATGTTCATGTCCAATGTGATCAACCGCATCGGCCTCGTCACCACTTTGGCTGCTTATGTGCAGCCCTTCCTGTCCATGGCGCCGGTGCAGATTCTGTTCTTCATCTCCTTCATGGCCGGCCTGGTGACTCAGTCCTGCGCCGCAGCGGCAGCCATCGTGCTTCCCTTCACACAGATCGTCATCAACATGGGCGTGGATCCTTTGGCCACCAGCTTTGCAGCTATCACCGGCTGTGCCATCATGCAGCTCTTCCTGACCGGCGGCGCACTGACTGCCCTGCCTGTAGTGGCCGGCGTCATCCCCGGCACCGTGCAGAAAGTAGCGAACCGCTGGCAGCGCCCGGCCATGCTCGTAGGCTCTGGCGTGTGCTTCCTCTTGACCTTTGTTTTGTAAGAAATATTTTCAGAAATTTCAAAAAGCCTCGGAGAAATAAAATTCTTCGGGGCTTTTAACGTGCCGGGTTCGGGGATCCAGTTGTGGCTAGGGAACCACTGATTAAATCGTTATCAGAAATTATACTGGAATTTTTATGCAAGACGAGGAAAGGAAATCCGAGAATAGTGAGCTATTTGAGGATTTTCTTGACGAAGTATTGCTTAAAAATTCGTATAATTTCTGATTCTTCGATTTAATCA
>CAVHZP010000246.1:0-3553 GCA_963640485.1 bacterium
GTTTATATCCCACTCTCGATGCGATTCCATCGGCAGCAAGAAAAAAAATATTTTGGATGTACACCCGCTTTTCATATGCCCTTCTCGTTCGCGCCAAGAGGATGGGAAAGGCCAGCGAAATGAAAAAGAAACTATGTCAGGACTCGTTGTATAGCCAATTCTGTGAGACAGAATTTCATGGAACCACAGGTAAGCAAAAGCTGATGATTGATGGGCTAAAAAACATTCATAAATTTTCATTCCGTTTGCTGCTGGAAGTCATTTATATTACGAAATCTTATTTGCCTATCCTGTTTGCTATGGTTAAAAAGTGAATGGAACCAAGGTAATTGATAGCGCTAAAGTTTTTGGAATTGAGGCAATATATGTTAATCGAAATCGCAAAGACGATTGCAGCAAAGGTAATGCAGGGTCTGTTCAAGAGAACGGAAATAACAGAGGTGATGGCATGAGTCTGTGGGAACGAGCGAAGAACTGGTATTGGAATATGCCGGGGCTTAGCGATAAAGAGAAAGAAGCGTTTTTCTATTTCGTTAAAGGAAAAATCAGGGGTCAGCAGCAAGGTGAGCGGGGAAGCGGCATTTACGGGGAGTATGTGGAAGAACTCCTGGCGAAGCAAAGTCTCAGCAATGCTTTCTCCATCGACTATCCGAGGGAGCCGCAAATCGAGCGGCAGGCAGGAGACCCGAAACTTCTGGCGTACTATTTGCCGCAGTATTATCCGGATCTCCACAACAATCTTTGGTGGGGCAAGGGCTCTACGGAGTGGACGAATGTGTCCAAAGCGGCGGCGCAGTATGTGGGGCAGTACCAGCCCCGCTATCCCGGAGAACTGGGCTTTTATGATTTGCGGCTCAGCGAAAACATTCATCGACAGATTGAACTGGCAAGCTATTTCGGCATATATGGCTTTTCGTTCTATTACTATTGGTTTGATGGCGAGCGGCTCCTGGATCTGCCTTTTGAGAAATTTGTGAATGATAAGGAAATCACATTTCCTTTCCACATCTGCTGGGTCAATGAGAGCTGGACGAAGCAGTGGGAGGGCGCATCGAATACGCCGCTCATGTTGCAGAACCAGTCTGTAGAGAGCTACAAGAATTTCATCAAGTCTTGCGTGCATCTTTTCACGAAGGAGAATTATATCCGCATCCATGGCCGCCCGTTGCTCTCGGTGTATCGGCCGCTGGATGTGCCGTCTCCCGAGGAGGTGACGGACTATTGGCGGGAGTATGTGCAGAAGGAAACTGGTCTGGAGCTCTACCTTATGGGGTGCATTCGCACGGACGCGAAGAAAGACTACTACGCAGATTACAAGGTGCTGGGCTTTGACGCTTGTAGCGAATTTGCACCGGGACCGCAGTTGCCGCTGATGAAGGAAATTTCTGCTACAAAGAAATTTGTGTGTGACATCTTCTATGGCAAAGTGTATGATTACAAAGATTTTGTAGAAGGGAAGAAATATTTCGACCGGAAGCGGGATATGTGCTATCGCGCTTGCGTGCCTATGTGGGATAATACGGCGCGGAAGAAAAATAAGGGCGTCATTCTTGATGGGGCGACACCGGATCTTTATCGCCAATGGCTCACGGACATCATTGTAGAAACGAAGGGAAATCAGACCTTGGACGATCAGATTATTTTCATCAATGCATGGAATGAATGGGCAGAGGGTACATACTTAGAGCCTGACCTGCGATGGAAATATGGTTACCTCGAAGCCACGCGAGATGCCATCTTGCAGGCGAGAGATGCACAGATTAATAGCAAATTAAAAATCGGGGGGGGTAACCACCGGGTAATCCCCTATCGCGCTGATGGCTTTGTCTATGGGAAGGCAGGGCTGGCGGCATGAGGGGCGGGGCACTTTTGGGCCGGACGGCCATGGTCATTTTGAATTACAAATCCCCTCGTCTCACCGTGTCGGCGGCCAAGCATCTCCTGGACTTTGGCACGGGGCTTCATGTAATTATCGTGGATAATTGCTCCGGCGATGATTCACGGGAAATTTTTGAAGCCGCTTTCGCCGGTGAGCCATTGGTGCATCTGGTATACAATGAGGATAACCGCGGCTATGCCCACGGAAATAATGTGGGCATCGATGTGGCGAAAGCGTTGGGGATGGAATTCGTAGGGGTCATGAATCCCGATGTCATCGTCGATGTCGGGGATATAGAAAAAATGCTTCGTGCTCTGGAAGAACATGAGGATATCGGCTGTATCACAGGTGAGACCTATTACAATGGCGTTTACCGTGTGCCTAATCATTGCGCCTGGCATTTGCCGACCATCGGGCAGCTGGTGCGCTTCTGCACATTGCCGGGGTACATCTTCAATAAGCTGTGCCGCATGGTAGGAAAATGGTATGATTCGCAGAATGGCTATGGCTCCGGCTATTTCAAAGGGAAGACCATTGCCCGGGTGGAAGTGGTGCAGGGCTGCTTCTTCCTCTCGCGGCTCTCTACGCTTCTGTCTGTGGGCAAGCTGGATGAAGCGACTTTCCTCTACTACGAGGAAAATATTCTCGGCGCGAAGTTCGCCGCCCGCGGGATGCAGTCTGCGGTGATGGTGGGCTGCTATGTCCATCATAACCATCAAGAAAAAGAAAAAAGTCTTCAGCGGCAGGCGAGCAAGATCTTCGACATGACTTGCTTGCACGAGTCGCGGAGGCACTATATCAAGAACTATCTGGTGTGCCGGCCGTGGATCAAGGCGGTGCTGCTCCAGGCGCTGGATGTGGATCTGGAAATCCGAAAGCTCGGCGTCCGCGTGCTGATCCGAAAGTAGCGGGAAAAAGTAGAATAGAAATGAGGCAAATTATGAAACTAGCCGGTGTGGTGACGCTGTATCACCCTGATGAGGATGTCCTGGAGAATATCCGCTCCTACGCAAGCGAGCTGGATGTGCTCTACATCCTGGATAATACGGAAGCGCCGGAGGAGAAGCTTGCGGCGGCCTTTGCAGTCGTGGAGGGCGCGGTGTATGTGCCCTTCCATGAGAACCGCGGCATTTCTTATGCGCTGAACTATGCGCTGGAAGCGGCGAAGGATTTTGATTTTCTTCTCACCATGGATCAGGATAGCCGGTTTCCGGCGGGCGCTATGAAGAAATATAAGGAAGCGTTTGCCGCTTACGATGCTGCTCATCCGGGGCGGGCGGCCATGTATACCGTGGACTATGACGAGAAAGAGATGGACACCGCGCCGCGGGACATCGCCACTGGCATCACCTCCGGCTCCGTGCTTCCGGTCGCTATCGCGAGAGAGCTCGGTGGATTTGACGAAGCTCTCTTCATCGACGAAGTGGATAATGAGTACTGCTACCGCGCCGAGGATACGGGCTACCACATCGTGGAATTTCCCGCCATCCCGCTCCACCACAGCATCGGCGAGCGCACCTACCACAGTATTCTTGGTTTCCACTATAATACATTTAACCATGCGCCCATTCGCCGCTACTACATCGCGCGAAATAAGATCTACGTGGCCAGGAAATATTCCCGTCTGCGAAAGCGCTACGCCGTGGACATCGCCAAACTGCTGGTGAAAATCCT
>CAVHZP010000247.1:0-3551 GCA_963640485.1 bacterium
GCGCGGGAAATTCCTCCTCGTCTTGCACCATTGGGTTGGTCAGAAATTCAGATGGCGATTTAATCAGTGTTTCCCTAGCCTGGAACCTTTCTCGTAATCATCACCCGCTCTACAGGCACCCTCTTCAGCGAAGAGGGCTTAGTGCATTTGGCGAAGAAGCCAAATGCGTCCTTATCCCTTATCCCCTATCCCTTGTCCCATCATGCCCCCAGCCTATCCTCCCGCATATGCACAAAGTATTTGCCCCGCCCTCCCCTTTCGGCTATACTACAGGAAACGGACGGGGAAATTTGATTTCCTTATCCATATTGCAAAGGAGGATTTCCTATGAAAACATTCCAGCAGGCTCCGGTCATTGGTTCCACCCGCGTCGAAAATGGCGCCGAAGGCTCCCATGCCAAAGTATATTTCACCAAAGTCATCGATGCGCCGCATCTGATCAAGCTCTACGGCCTCATCAATGAATCCATCTATGGAAAAACTGCCATCAAGCTCCACACCGGCGAAAAGCACGGGCCGAACATTCTCCCCAGAGACATGGTCCAGGCGTTCCAGGCGCAGGTGCCGGATAGCAATATCGTTGAAACCAATACACTCTATGAAGGCGACCGCTTCACCACTGAAGGGCACAAAGAAACCTTGCAGGTGAATGGCTGGACCTTCTGCCCCGTAGACATCATGGACGAGGAAGGCACAGTGAATCTTCCGGTTCGCGGCGGCAAGCATTTCAAGGAAGTATCCATGGGCGGCCATATCGTAAACTATGACTCCATGGTGGTGCTCACTCACTTCAAAGGCCACGCCATGGGCGGCTTCGGCGGCTCCATGAAAAACCTCGCCATCGGCTGCGCTGACGGCCGCATCGGCAAGAGCCAGGTGCACGGCGTCTCCATCGATGCCCTGCCGGAAGACTGGAATGCCTGGCCGGCAAAGGAAATGCTCATGGAAAATATGGCAGAATCCGCGAAAGCCACCATTGATTTCTTTGGAAAACACATCGTGTACCTCAACGTGCTGCGCCGCATGTCCGTAGACTGCGACTGCGCCGGCGTCTCCGCAGCGGAACCCACCATCCCGGACATCGGCATCCTCGCCTCCACGGATATCCTCGCCATCGACCAGGCCTCCGCTGATCTGGTCTACGGCAGCGAATCCAACCAGGACCTGGTGAAACGCATCGAGACCCGCCACGGCCTCCACCAGCTCACCGCTATGAAAGAGCTGAAGATGGGCAACCCCCGGTATGAGCTCATCGAAGTGGAATGAGAATTTTGAGAAATTAAGAAAGCGAGAGTATGAAGTGATTCATGCTCTCGCTTTTGCATTTTAGTAATCAGTAATTAGTAGTCAGTAGTCAGGGCGCATTTGGCTACGCCCCCATCGTACCCGTGAACCTTTTAGCGTATAATCGTAATCCGGTCCATTTCACACTATGCCGGTAAACGGTTACACGGTTACACGGACAACAGCAGTGAGGAAGCAACCAAACGCGCCCCGACTACCGACTACCGACCACGATCACTCCCTTGCCCCGCCCCGCCCCCACGGCTATAATAAACATAAATCATGTATTATCTTTCAGTGAGGTGATTTCCATGAAAAAACGCACATTACTTCTGACCTTGGCTGCCCTGTCCAGCGCGGCTATGATTTACGCCAATGACGGCCTTCCGCCGGAACCGAATCCGGACTATCCCGATGTTCCCTTCACCGCCGCGGTGAAGTCAAATGGTAAATGGGGCGCCATTGATGAGAACGGGAAGACCGTGATCCCCATTTCCTTTGACCGCATCGGCCTCTCCCTCTCCCCCGCCGACGCCGGTGACACCCGCGCCACTGACGAAGAACCGGACCGGGAGAATCTCATCGAAGTGGCAAAGGGAAATCTTCGCGGTTTCTACCACCGGGACGGCCGCGAGATCATTCCTCCGTCCTACGAAAGCCGTTCCGTGTGGAAAGAAGGCTACCTGGCAGTGCAGGACAAGGACAAACAGATTTCCTTCTACCGCAATGACGGCACCCTGATTTCCAAAAACGCTTACGACCAGGTGTCGGACTTTGAAAACCGCATGGCCATCGTGAAGCGCGGAAGCGCCTACGGCTACCTGTCCCGGGACGGCGAAGAAATCACGCCGGTATACCAGGAAGCCCGCTATTTCCATGGCGGCCTCGCCGCGGTGAAAGAGAAAGGCAAATGGGGCGTCATCGACTACCAGGGCAAGTACGTGGTACCGCCCACCTACAAAGACGTGAAGGCAGGCTATGGCAACGGCCTTATGGCGGTGAAAGGAAATCGGAATCTCTGGGGCTACATCAATGGCGCCGGCGAAGAGGCGATTCCCCTTATTTATAAAGACGTATCGCCCACCTTCAGCGAAGGCCTCGCCGCCGTGCAGAATGAAAATAAACTGTGGGGATTCATTGATGAAAAAGGAAATGAAGTGATTCGTCCCCAATTTAAAGAAATCCTCACGCCCTTCTCCGAAGGTCTCGCCGGCGTGAAAACCATCGATGGCAATGGCTACATCCGCACCGATGGTTCCATGGCGTTCATGGCGGACTACGATGTCCTCTATCCCTTCCACCAGGGCATCGCGGAAATCCACAAAGGCGAAGTGCAGCGCACCGAAGTTGCTCGCTCCATGCCTATCTCCATCGGCATCGGTATCGGCTTTGGCCACTGGCTCGACCGCCCGGCGCCGCCACGCCACGGCCGCCCCGCTCCGCCGCCCCACGGTGGTCACGATGCGCCCCCACCGCCGCCGCGCCACCATCACCGCCACTGGGGTCTTGGCATCGGCATCCCCCTGTGGCAGCCGGACTACGGCTCCTATGAAACCGTTTCCACCACAATGAAACGGGGCTACATCGATAGCACCGGCAAAGTCATCGCCAGCCCCACCAATGACCGCGTCTTCCCTGCCGGCAAAGAAGGCATTCTTATTTCCAACGGCAACGACTACGGCTGGGTGAACTTCCAGGGAAATTACATCGCCCACACCACCTACGCCGCCCTTCTCCCCGAGGAAGAGGACCACGTGCTCCTCGCCAAGAGCCATGACAACCGCTGGGGCATCCTCTCCATGGAAGACGGCCACGAAATCCTGCCGATTTCCTACAAGGCCGTCAAAACGCTCGGCGGTGGCTACTTCGCCTTCAAAGACGGAAATCTCTGGGGCATCGTGAATGCGGAAGGTCAGGAAATCGCCCCCGCCACCTACCAGAGCGTAGCAAAATACAGCGAAGGCCTCCTCCCGGTGAAAGATAAAAAAGGCTGGCTCTTCCTTCACGAAGACGGCACCCCCGCCATCACGCCGCAAGACACCTTCACCGACATCACCCCCTTCTACCAGGGCCGCGCCGCTGTGAAAGTCAAAGGCAAATGGGGACTCATAGATAAGGACGGACGGTTTGTGGTAGAGCCCGCTTTTGATGACGTTAGCATTTTGTGACACTATCGTTTTAGTGATCAGTAATCAGTGATCAGTGGCCAGGGACGCATTTGACGTTGGAGTCAAACGCGCCCTGACTACTAATTACTAATTACTGAT